>JADFOF010000127.1 GCA_022563015.1 Planctomycetota bacterium | reverse complement strand
TGTCCGGCCGACCCAGTCCGGAATCACCCACGTCTTCTGGATCGCCTCGGCGAACCGGTTCGCCACAGAACGGTCCATGTGCGAATCGCCCACGAGCATCAGTCGTCGGCTGCCCGAGCCCTCTCGCCCGAGCAACCGATCGCGATGGCTCTCCTTCACGCACGCTGTCAGCATCCACTGCGCCCGCTCGGGCGATCCCTGCGCCAGCACCGCCCGCGGCCCAATCCCCACCAGCGCCGCGACCAGAAAGCCCCGCATCCACCGGAGCATGAACTGCCTTGAATCGCCGGTCGTCAAAGGGGGCCTCCCGTCTCGCTCGCGTCGATTCTACATCGATTCCGCCAACATGCAAGCGAAAACACCGGATGATATGCCAGCATGCGCCGGATTCGCGCCGCTCAGGGCAGGGAAGATGTGCGTGTCCGTCCGGCCCGGCCTTGATGATCGGCACTGCGCTCCATTCCGCTGCAAGCCGAGACCATTCGGCTCAGCGCCCACAGACCGATCAGGGCCAGCAGGGCGAGATTGGCGAACAGCAGAGGCGCGAAGACGGGTGCGCCGAAGACGAAGTTATCGAACATGCTGGCGGACGGTCCATGCAGGTTGGCGCGCGCGTGCAGCACAAACCCGATGATCGCGATCACTATCTCCGCCAGCATCACACCCGCACACCATTGAATGAACCGAAGACTCGGCTGCAGGAACGTGGCCGTCACGAGAAAACCAATGCCGATGGCCGCGAAGATCACCGCCAGCCACTCCCGCCAGTCGAAGAAACCGTTCTGGGCGTGATCGGCGAGACTGAGCCCGAAGTTGCCGACGAAGCCCCCGAGCGCAAGCACCAGCACCCAGCGGGCCCAGTCTTCGCTGCTCGCGTCGGTGGTCCGGTTCAGGATGAGGAGCAGGCCGATGCCCGTGTACGCCAGCGGCGCCACGAACGGCGCCGTGTAGACCAGCGACTTGATCGTCCGCGCCTCGAAGAAATGGCTGTCCAGATGAAAGATCATCCCCGCAACGCCGACGAGGACAGCCGCCCAGCCGACGACGAGTCCGATCCGATGCCCGACGCGCGGGCGCTGCGCCACCAGGCCCACGAGGAGCGCGACGGACGCGGCCAGCGAGAAAACGAACGGAATCCACTCCGCCGCGTGCCGAAACGCGTTCATCGAGTGCGCTAGATAGATGTCGAGGGCCAGGAACGCCAGGTTCGCCAGTGCGAAGAGCTCGACGATCAGACGCAGGTCGCCGCGCCGTTTACCCAGCTTCATGCTGCGCCCTGATGTCCTCGGCCATCTTCATCAACTCCGTCGTCTTGAGCAGCAGTTCGTAGTTGCCGTGCCACTGGACAAAGTCGGCACCGCCCATGAAGGCGCCGTGCTTGGCGGTCCGCCCATAGTAGTGCCACAGATCAAAGTAGACGAACTCGATCGGCTCATCGAACGGCTCTGGTGTCAGCAAGCCGTCGTCGCGCAGCCCCTGCATTATCTCCGCCACGACGCGGATCTTCTCGTTGGTGTCGGCCACAACCTGCTCGGCCTCGCGGTAGAACGTGTCGATCGGTGTCTGCGCGTGGCACTTCATGCAGACCTCCTTCATCTCGGTCTGCCCTCGCTGGAATGCGGGCCGCTTGTCGGAGATGGCTGCGAACAGCCAGTAGCTGAGCCGCTCGGTCGTGTCGTGAGTCACCTTGAGCCCGTCCAGGCCGCTCATGTGGCACGTCGCGCAGGTCGGAACGGACATGTCCCTTGAGGTCAGCCGCTTGGGATCGGCGCTCAGGTTCATGGAATGCTGCAGGTGGTTGTACAGCACGCCGTGCTTCGACTCGTGGTAGATCTCCAGCTGCGCGTGATCGGGCCCCATGTGACACTGCCCGCACGTTTCGGGCCGGCGCGCGAGGCTGACCGACGCGATATGTCGCGCATGGCACGCCGTGCACGAGCCGATGGAGCCGTCGAGGTTGGGCTTACCAATGTCGTGGCACTCGATGCAGCCCTTGGTGATCGCCGACTGGCCTTCCAGTAGTGCGAGCGCGTTGGCGGGACGATCGACCCAGCCCTCGTGGTATTTCTCACCGAACGCGATCTGCTCGACTGTAAAGTCCTGCGAGCCGCTGACCGCGGCCCACGCGGGCGCCGCGTGCCGACTGCGCAGGTACTGCTGGTACTCGGTCGTGTGACAGCTCTTGCAGTTGGCCGCGGTCAGCTGACCGGCGATCAAGAAGCCGCTGTGAGCGATCTCGGTCTGTCCCTCGACGGCCTGGTGACAGTCGAGGCAACTGACGCCCTTGACCGCATGCACGCTCATCTCGTACTGGTGCACGACGGCGGCGGTCTCCTGCCGATGACACTCGGCGCACTTGCCCGTCGCGCGCACGAACGAGGCGTTCGGCTGGCCCGCGAGGAACGGCGGGCCGAGAGAGGGGTTGCCGATGCCCGGTCGTCGAGCGTTGAGCATGAAGGCCGCGACGATGAGTGCGGAGCCGATCACGACGGAGATAAAGACGGCTTTGAACGGCATTTCCTTTCTCCTGTGATCGAGGCCGGCCATTCTAGCGCCCGCAGCGTTTCGCCGCGCGTGCCGGGAACAACCACCCATCAACCCCGGCACGGGTCTCGGCGACAGACAAATAGACTCTGGGGCCCAGCGACAAGGATGGGCCCCCCGGGTCGCAGCCGTGGTCTCTACTTGCTCCGCCCGCCACCACGCACGCCTCGGTTCCACGACAGGAGAGCGCACAGCAACCCTCCGGCGTACCCGCCCGAGCATCACACGAATCGATCGGTCTCTACCGCAGCACCCGTGAGATCTCGGCCTGGGTCGTGATCCCCGCAGCCAGCTTCTCGACCGCGTCCTCGCGCATGGAGCGGAAACCCGATCGCCGCGCCGCCTCGT
The DNA here is from genome assembly GCA_022563015.1 of Planctomycetota bacterium. GTDB lineage: Bacteria > Planctomycetota > Phycisphaerae > Phycisphaerales > UBA1924 > JADFGU01. The sequence goes on along the minus strand of JADFOF010000127.1, from coordinate 4,512 downwards.
ACAGCGTGGCCGAATCCGCTTTCTGCGCCGTCAGACGCCGGAGCTCGTCCGTCATCGTCATGATCTCGTACACCCCCACACGCCCCTTGAACCCCGTCCCGTAGCATGTCTCGCAGCGATCCCCCTCCTCCCCGCGCCCGCTCCCGGCGCACGGCACGCACACACGCCGCAACAGTCGCTGCGCCATCACCGCCAGCAGGCAGCTCGTGATCAGGTACGGCGGCGCCCCGATGTCGATCAGCCTCGGAATCGCGCTCGGCGCGTCGTTCGTGTGCAGCGTCGCCAGCACCAGGTGCCCCGTCAGCGACGCCTGGATCGCGAGCCTGGACGTCTCCTCGTCCCGGATCTCACCCACCAGGATCACGTCCGGATCCTGCCGCAACAACGCGCGCAACCCCGTCGCGAACGTCACGTTCCGCTTCGGGTTCACCTGCGTCTGGCTGATCCCCTCGAGGTGGTACTCGACCGGGTCCTCGATCGTCATCACGTTTCGGCTGCCGCGATCCACTTTCTCCAGCGCCGCGTACAGCGTCGTGGTCTTGCCGCTGCCGGTCGGGCCCGTCACCAGGATCAGCCCGTTGGGCCGCTCGATCAGCTCCCCAAGCTGCCGCTGCATCGCCTCGCTCAGCCCGACCGACGACAGGTCCAGCTCCGTCTGCGACTGGTCGAGCAGACGCATCACCAGCCGCTCCCCGAAGATCGTCGGGATCACCGACAGGCGGATGTCGATCTTGTGGTTCCCGATCCGCACCGTGGTCTGACCGTCCTGCGGGCTGTGCCGATTCGCGATATCCAGGCTCGTCATCACTTTCAGTCGGCTCGAGATCGCCGGCGCCAGCGCCAACGGCGGGCTGAACGCCTCGTTCAGCATCCCGTCCACACGGAAACGGATCGACAGCGTGCTCTCCAGCGGGTGCACGTGCACGTCGCTGGCGCCGCGACGCAGCGCCTCGAACAGGATCATGTTCACCAGCCGGATCACCGGCCCCTGACGCGCCAGCTGCAGCAGGTCCGTCGCCTGCCCGATCGACCCGGCGACGTTCGCCATCGCCGACTCGTCCAGCGGCATCTCCTCCACGATCTCCGTCACCAGGTCCTGCTGCCGCTCGTACCCGCGGTTGATCAGGCTCGCGACCGCCGCACGAGGGCTCAGCACGATCCGCAGCGGCATGTCCACCCGATCCTCGAGGAGGTTGAACAGGGCCGGCTGCATCGGCTGCGCCGTCGCCACCGTCATCCACCGCCCGTCGCTGGAAAGACCCGCAACATGGTGCGCCCGCGCCACCGTCGCCGGCACCTGCTGATAGAACCGGCTCGCCGACTCGCTCAGCCTCGGCTCCGCCATGAACTCCAGCCCCGTGCTCTCCGCCAGCCGCGACAACGCCGTGTGCTCGTCCAGCGCCGCCATCGTCAGCAGCGTGTCCCACGGCTCGTCGTCCGAACCCGGCATCATCGGGAACGATCGCAACTGTTCGGCCGAGAGATTCAGCGGCCCCAGCAGCGACGCCACCCGCGACCAGTCGTCCGAGACGATCGCCGTCTCGCCCCGGCTGGGCCCCGACCCGTTGGCCCTGCCCCGCAGACTCAATAGACCGCCTCGCTTGCTCATCGACGACACATCACCGCTCGCCCTCGCGACGACGAACCGTGCCCGAGTCGCCCCGCACCGGGCCCGTGTGCAGCCGCATCATCACCGGCTCCAGCGCCGGCACGTCCGGCGGGATCTCCATCTCCGCCTGCGGCCCTCGCGTCAGCACCGCGATGTCGCGAAACGTCGGATCGCGCAGGATGTGAGGCGTGATGAACATATAGATCGTCGTCCGCTGCGTGCTCTTTTGCGTATCACGGAACAACGCCCCGATCAGCGGAATGTCCCCAAGAAACGGGATCTTCACCACCGTGTTCGCCGTGCTCTCGAACGTCAGCCCACCAACCACGATCGTCGAACCGCCCGGGACCGTCACCGACCCACCGGTGATGTTCGTCTTTCGGCTCGGCGGGGGCGCGCCTTCCACCGGCGGCGGGCCCGTGAACGACGATAGCTCGATGTCGTACTCGAGGTTGATGTAGTCCCCCGAACTGATCCTCGGCGTCACCGTAAACGTCGTCCCCGCCTCCACCTGTTCCCCCGAGAAGGACGTGAGCGTGGTGTTTACCCCTTGGCTCAGCGTCGAGACCGGGAACCGGTCCACGTTCGCGATCGTCGTTGTGCCGTTGTCGTTCACCAGCAGCCGTGGGCTCGCAAGGATCCGCCCGTCCACGTTGGTCTGTAGCATCTGGATGATGAAGGGCACGTACTGGCTCTTTATCACCGCCGCCGTCCCGCCCAGAAGACCGCCCGGCACCGTCACCGGATCCGTGATCAAATCGCCCCCCTCGCCCAGGCCGAACAGGCTCGAAAACGCGAACTGCCCCGAGATCAGCTGCGACTCGAACCGCAGCCGAAAGTCCTCCGTCGCGTTCACCGCCACGATCTGCGCTTCGAGGTACACCTGCGGCCGGCGAAGGTCCAGACGCCTGATCAGACGCTCAAACTCCCGCTGCTGCTTCTTCGGCGCCCGCACGATCAACTGATTGTTATCAACGTCCGCGATCACGAACACGTCCGGCCCGGGGTTGAACGCGCCCTCCTCCTCGTCGCCCTCGGCCTCGGGCGGGTCGAACTGGTTGCCGCTCGGCGTCCGCTGCGCGCCGGGCTGACCCTGCGGCAAGAGCGGCGACTGCCCCGCCGGCAGCGCCCCCTCCAGCAGGGCGCCAATGATCTCCGCCACGACCTCCGCGTCCGAGTGGTGCACCTTGTACACCTCCACCACCGACAGCTCGTCCTCCGCCCTGAACTCCTCCACCAGCCGCGAAAAACGCGCCTGCTGTTCCGCCGTCCCGGAGTAGTACACCCACCCGCGCTCCTCCGCGACCACCAGCTTCGCCCCACCCATCGACGACCGTGATTCCAGGCCCAGCTGCTGCGCCTGCCGGCTCCGAACGATCTGCTCAATCCGCGTCCCCGCCGACAGCCGCACCACGTCGCCCAGCCCCTGCTTGGACGCAAGCTCAGCGATCGCAAGCGTCTGAGACCCCGTGAAATACTTCTCAGACTCCAGCTCGCTCGCGACGTCGATCAGCTTGATCAGCTCCTCAACCTCCGCCAACTCGCCCGGCCGACCACGAAAGATCAACGCGTTCCCCTGCGTGCTCACCGTCAGACGATCTTTGAGGTTGCCCAGCGTCCCGGCCGAGAGCTCCGCCGGCTGCGCCTGGCCCGCGATCGGTCCCACGCTCAACCCCGCCAGCCGCGTTGCCTGCTCGATCGCCGCGGTCGAGCCGATGTACGTCAACTCGATCCGGAAGAACCGCTCCTCGGCCCGCTGCTCCAGAACACTCGACACGAGCGACTCGACCCACCGGATCGTCGTCGGCGTCCCCGTCACCACCATGAACCCCGCGTCGTCCAGGTACGCGATCTTCGGCACCGCAGCCCCGCCGGTGGCGACGCCGAACTGCGAGTCCAGCATCGGCTTGAGTGCGCTGGGACGGATGTTGGGCGTCTGCACGATCCGCGTCGTCGCGAGATCCTCCCCGAACGTCACACCCACCGCACCGCTGGGCCGAACCGTGTACACGTTCGGAACTCCGCTCGGCGTGATCGCGAACCCGTTCCCCTCCAGGATCGTGTTCAGGACGTACAGCAGCTCGGACTTGGGAAACGTGATCGGCGCGTTCAGCGTCACCGTCATGCCATTCAGCGACGGGTCCACCCAGAGATTGATCTCAAGCTCATCGACCGCGAACTCCAGCAGCGCCGTCAGATCGACCGGCCCTGAAAACCCGCTCAGCGTGATCTGCTCGTCCGGTTGCTCCCCCGGCTGCTCCACCGAGGGCTGCTCGGGCTGGGCCGCTTCGCCATCCCCGGCCATCGCGTCCTGGCCCCACGCCAATCCACCGGCTGCCAGCAGCGCCGCCGCGCCCACAGCCCATCGCCATGTCCTGCGCCGCAAACTCTTGTCAATACTCGACTTACTCAACACTGGCCTCTCCCTGGCCCCGCCGGGACCGTAATGGTACCTCTCAATCGGCCGCAATCCCTGTGCCGCACAAGGATTTGACGCCCTCCCACCCAGGGTCCGCCCGTTGCGCCTGGGTGCGTCCGCTCGCCAAGCGGATTCTGGTACGTCGGCTCTCCGAGCCGACATCGGGAACCAATCTCATACCGCCGCCCGCCCCCACAGGCTGCACCCCTCTCCATCCTCTCCCCCGGGGAGAGGAAACGCCGACCGCAGGTCGGCAAAGGTGAGGGTCCGCTCCTGGCGTCTGATGCCCAATGCCCAGTGCCTGATGCCTAATCCCTGATCCCTGATGCCTATCCCTTCGGCCTAACCTCCCAAATGCCCGCCGATCCGCACCCGTCGCTGGACCCATACCGCGAGGCTGTCGAACGTGAGGGCCCGACCTTCGACGCCCTGCTCTGGCGCCCGCCCGAGTTCCAGCGCCGCCGCTTCGAGGTCATCGCTCAGA
>JADFOF010000126.1 GCA_022563015.1 Planctomycetota bacterium | reverse complement strand
GCTCTCCCGCGCCCGCCCCGGACCGAACGCCGGGGATCCGATTGTGGCATCGGGCGGGCCCCGCGCGCTCCTGAGCCGCATGACTGCGAATTGCGGCGCGTCGCGCCGCGCGGATCGCGCACGCAGCTATTGAGGCGTGGGGTGCCGGGAGAGATGGGGCCGCCTGTGTCGGCGGGCGGCGACATTTCTCGTGCGCCCGCCTTGCATCGGAGCCGACCGTTCGCCGCCCCGCTCGCCGATAAACCCCGCGACAGCCCGTGCCCGAGGACGAACGCAGCCGCGAGCGAGCCCCGCGTTCGCAATGCGAAGAGTCTCGTATGGTTTGTATGGGACGCGCCGCTCCCCAATCCGCCCGGACGCCGAGTCTGAGCGAAGCGAAGGCTCGGATACCACGTTGACGCCCGGATTCCCCCACGGACCCCCGCCCGCAACCGGTTCAGTCGGTCGGCTCGATCGAGACGGTCAGCAGCCTGGACCGCAGCCGATCCCGATAGAACTCGGCCAGCTCGTGGTGCACCACGACGACCGGGGCCATACCGCGCATGTGTGCCTCGAGCGTGACCTCGGCCGCGGCGGCGCGGTTCAGGGGCGTCAACTCCGTCAGCCATCCCACCACGTCGAGCATGTTGTTCACGTCGTCGTTGTGGAGCAGAACGCGGTATGGGGGCAGGAGCTCCGGGGCCGCAGCCTCGTCCTGAATGGTGGTCGCGACCCCCGGCGAGTCTGGATGATCTTCCGGCATGTTCATACTGATTCTCGCTTCTCCTTCACTTCCATACGCGGGCCATCGGTGGCGGTTCGGGACCGCGCCGGGACGCGAAACTTTGTGCCACACCGCTCATCGGTCCGATGGAGCCTTCGGCTGGGGCAATCGCCATGGACACACAGCCGCTCATCCTGGTCGTGGTCGGATCGAGCCTGAGCGCCGAGGCGGCGGATCGCCCGACCGCCTACCGCCTGGCCGACCGAATCACCGGGCACCTGAACGGCTCGGCGGGGCGGTGCCTGGTCTGCTCGGACCTGTGGTATCTCAACGACGCCCCGCTGCGCCGCTGCCCGACGATCTCGGTGGGTGGACCGGGCCGAAACGCATTGACAGCGTACCTGCGCGACAAGGTGCCGCCCGCGTTCGCGGTGGACGGGTCGCTGCTGGTGCAGGTGGACCTGTCGTACGAGCAGCTGGACGCGTGCTGCTGGGGAGCCGACGACCGCCGGACCGCACAGGCCGCCGACGCCTTCAGCGAAAAGTACCTCCCGCAGTTCGTCGAAGCCGCCGCATCGCGCTGGGCCTGATCACTTGCCGACGCAGAAGGTGGCGAAGATGCGGCCGATCACGTCGTCGGGGCTGATGCGGCCGATCAGCTCGCCCAGCGCGTCCAGGGCGGCCCTGAGCGAGCCGGCGATCAGCTCGGGCGCGTCGGCGCGCGGCTGGTCGATCAGCGCGGCGGCGTCGTCGAGGCGGCGGCGGGCCTGGAGGAGCGCGCGGCGATGCCTGGGCAGGACGCCGGTGGAGGCCGACCCGGTGGCTGCGTCGGCGATGGCCCGGCGGAGGACCGAGAGGTTCCAGCCGTCCAGCGCGCAGACCGATACGGAATCAGATGTCTTGTCACTCTTCCCGGGCAGGTCGCCCTTTGTGCGCACACGGATGACCGTGGCGTCGGGCCGGAGCCTGGGCGGATGACCGAATCTTCCTGTGGGGTCGCAGAAAACGGCGACATCGGCGTCGGCGATGGCCTGTGCTGCGTGCGATTGCGATTCGCTGTCGATCGGGCTGTCGGCGTGCGCACAGAGCCCGGCGAGATCGACGAGCGTGACGGCCCCGGCACCGGGCAGGTCGCTGGAGAGATCCAGCGGCTCGCGCAGCACGTCGCGCGTCGTCCCGGCGTGAGGAGAGGTGACGGCGCGGCGTCGGCCGAGCAGGGCGTTGAAGAGCGTCGATTTGCCCGCGTTGGGCTGGCCGATGAGCACGACCACGGGCAAACGGTCGCTGACGTGGGAGCCGGCGCGGGCGCCCAGGTGGTCGTCGATGTCCCGGGCGAGGGTGGCGAGGCGGCGGCTGAGCTCGGCGGGGTCGATCGCGACCACGTCCTCCTGGTCGGTGAAGTCGATGCCGGCCTCGACGAGTGCGAGCAGCGTGGTCGTCTCGTCGGTCCATCGGTGGTAGCGCTGCGAGGTGACGCCGCGCATGAGCTGCTCGGCGGCGCGGCGCTGGCGTTCGTTGGTGGCGGCGATGAGCTGGGCGATGCCCTCGGCCTGGGCGAGGGTGAGCTTGTTGTTGAGGTAGGCGCGCGCGGAGAACTCGCCGGGGTCGGCCCTGCGCACGCCGGGCACGGCCAACAGCGTGCTCATCACCCGCTCGATGAGGTGCGGGTTGCCGGGCAGGAGGATCTCGGCGGCGTCCTGGCCGGTGTAGGAGCGGGGCGCCTGGAAGTAGAGGACCAGGACGGGGAGCGTTGGCGTGAAGGCGGCGCCGCTGTCAGGTGGGGTGGATTCGAGGTGGAAGCGTGCGGTCTGTGCGCGGCGGGGCGGGGGCAGGCTGCCGAGGGTGTCGAGCAACATCGGGCGCGTGGCCGGGCCTGAGACGCGGATGATGGCGCGTGGCGCGAAGCCCTCGGGGGAGGCGAGGGCGATGATGGTCGAGCCCGTGGGCATGGGCTATTTTTTCTTCTTGTATCGGCGCTCGAACTGCTCCTTGCGTGCCTTTGGGAGCTGTTTTCCGGGGCCCTTGGCGCGCGGGGCGGCCTTGCGCTTGCCCTTGCCGGCGAGCTGTCGCTGTTCGAGCATCTGGCGGCGCTGCTCGGCGGCCTTTTGCAGGCGGTGCATGAACCCGCCCTCCTTGCGCGGCTTCTTTTCGACGTTGAGGAGGTCGTGCTTGTCCATGTGGGCACGGATGTAGCGGCTCTCGAAGATGGCGATGGTGGAGTTGGCGATGAAGTAGATGGCCAGCCCGCTGGGTGCGTTGTACATGATGACCGGGAACATGACCACCATCATGATCTTCATCATTTTCTGCTGGGACTGCTGCTCGGGGGTCATGGTGGTGCTGGGCGGGGTCATGTACTTCTGGTGGATGTAGAAGACGACCCCCAGTGCGATGGGCAGGATGTTGAAGGCGTCGATGGTGCCCATGAGCGGGATCTTGAAGCTCACGGGCAGGGGGATGACGCGGTCGGCGGCGGAGAGGTCGGCCAGGAAGGGCCACGCTCCGCCCGAGATCGCCTGGAAGACGCCGAAGAACGCCCCGTTATGGCGAAGCTCGATGGTGAAGAAGAGCATGGCGTAGAGCGCGATCCAGACGGGGGTCTGGAGGAACATGGGGAGGCAGCCGAGGGCGCCTGCGGGGTTGATGCCCTCCTCGCGCCAGAGCTTTCCCATCTCCTGCTGCATACGTTTTTTGTCGTGTGCGTACTTCTCCTGGATCTTTTTGGTTTTGGGGGCCATGCCCTGCATCTGCTTGCTGAAACGCTGGATGCGGATCTGGGACCACTTGGTGACGGGGTGGAGAATCGTGCGGACGATGACGACCAGCGCGATGATCGACAGCGCCCAGTCGAACAGGACATGGTCGTGCAGGAAGTTGAGCAGCGCGAACAGCCAGGCGGTGAGCCACGAGAACGTGCACGGGGCGCACGGCCCGCCGAAGCTGTAGAGGATCATGCCCTTGATGCCCAGGGCGTTGAGCTCGTCGGCGTGTGCGTCGGCGCGCATGACCTTGGGGGAGAGCGGGCCGGCGTAGAACGAGACATCGAGCGAGCCGACCTGTCCGGGCTGGAGGGTCAGCGGCTCGAACTGGAGGAGCAGGGCCAGGACCTTGTCCGGGTTGGGCGGCTGGGAGCCGGGCTGGGATTGAACGGCCGGCAGCACCTCCAGGAGCTGGCGCTCGATCTTGGGCACAGCGAGCTGTCGGTCGAGCGGGTCGCGGGACGGGGCGGGATGCACGGCGACGCCGAAGTAGCGGTTGGTCATGCCGGACCAGACGAGGCGGTAGCCGGCGTCGTCGCTCTTGGTGTTGGGCCAGATGGGCGTCGAGGTGGGCGGGCCGGGATCGCCCCGGCTCTTGCCCATCTTGAGCACCTTGTCACGCGACCAGAGGTAGTCCTTTGAGAGGATGGTGTCGAACGGGTCGAGATCCTTGCGCCACATGTAGCCGAACCGGAAGCGGCGCTTCTCGCCGGCGTACCCGGTGGACTCGATGGGCAGGTCGGCCTGGGCGTACTGGTACCAGACGATCTCGATGGGCGCGTCGGTGAGGTTGACGAAGGCCTGCTCGATGGTGACGTCGTAGGAGCCGGGGCTGAGGCGGTAGGTGCGGGTGATGCGGAGGATCGGCGCGTCCTGATCGTCGACGATGACGGCCTGGAACGAGCCGGGTGCGGTCTGTCGCCACACCGGCGAGGACCGCCCGGTGAGGACGACGAAGGACCCGTTGACGACAGCGGCGACGGCTCCGAAGGGTGAGGCGAGGCCCTGGACCTGGTACGACCGGCTGGTCCCTGACCACTGGACGAACTCGAACTCGCGCTGCAGCGTGACGGGTGGGGCGGTGGGCTTGTAGCCGGTGCGGTATTGGGCAAGGTTGAGGGCGCGCAGGCCGGTGTTCTCGGGGGAGAAGACCAGCTCGAGGCGGTCGTCCGTGAGCGGGTCGGCCGAGCCGATGGCAGCGAAGGAGTCCTCGGCCGGGGCCGATTGGGCGTGAAGGCCGGTCAGTTCGGCGAGCGGCAGGTCCGGCTGTGGCGGCTGGACTCCGCTCGCGGGTGTGTCAGCGGCGGGATCGGCGGGCTGCTGAACCTGCGGCTGGCTTTGCGGCTGGGCTTGCGGTTGGGGCTGAGGGTTGGACGGTCGCTTGCCCGTGTTGGTGATGACGGCTGCGACTATGCCCAAGCCGGCGAGAGAGACGACAAGCGGCACGAGGATCCGCAGAACAGGATTCTTTTTTTGCACCATGGGAGGGGGTAAGGATAGGGGTGGACGGGGGTGGATCGACCGGCGCGGCGGTGGGCGGATGGATCATCTGCCCTCGTACAGGCGCTCGCCAAGCCAGTCCTCCAGCTGCGGGATGGTCTTGATCCGTTCGGCGGTGGTTGCGATGTCGTACTCGACGCGTATGAACTCGATGCGATCGGCGAGGAGAACGGCGTAGCTGGCGCGCGGGTCCATGTCGCGCGGCTGGCCGACGGAGCCGACGTTGACGATGGCCTTCTCGTCGTCGATGAACTTGTAGGTGGAATCGCCGAGTTCTGCCGGGGGGTAGAAGTCCGGCTCGTCGGTGAACACGCCGGGGACGTGTGTGTGGCCGACGATGGCGACCCGGTCCACGTGCTCGAAGAGCGCCTCCATTTTGTCGGGGTCGTTTTGGGGATCGCCCTCGAAGATGTACTCGTTGATGGGGCGTCGTGGCGAGCCGTGGACTGCAAGGATGGGCGTTTCGCCGCCGGGCGCCGGCTCGATGACCCTGACGCGCAGGTGGCCCAGGAAGTCGTAGCGCTGGGCCTTGAGTTTTTCGTCGGTCTCGGCGTCGAACTGATCGCGGGACCAGAACGCGGAGGCCTCGGCCATGGAATTGAAGTTGGTGGGCTCGTACAAGACGCCGAAGTCGTGGTTTCCCATGAGCGACCATTGGCAGCGTCTGCGGACGATGTCGACGCATTCGAGCGGGTCCGGGCCGTAGCCCACGATATCGCCCAGGCAGATGATGCGGTCGATCCCGCGCGCGTCGATGTCCGCGAGGACCTGCTTGAGGGCCTCGGCGTTTCCATGGATGTCGCTGATGACGGCTGTGGGCACGACGCCTCCGGAAGCAAAAACGGGCCCCGGTCGGGGCGTGCCGATGATGGTAGTGGGCTGCGGCGGGGGTGGCAACGCCGGGGGAAGGGCTCATTTTGATGGGCTGGAGTGTGATTCGGATTGGGCGGTGGCTGGTGTCGCGGGGCTGAGTCGCCGATAAGTGGGCCGAATATCGGTCCGGGCGGCCGGAGCGAGAATACGATCGAGGGAACCGGAGCCCGCCGCGGACCCCCGAGTGGGTCGGCCCAGCAAGGACGTGCCATGCCAGCCTCAGCCGTGACCTACCAGCGAACCCGCGAGATGACCATCGACGAGCTGCTGCTCGAGAACCGCGTGGTCTTCTTGATCGGTGACATCAACCACGTGTCGAGCGCGCGGGTGATGATGCAGATGCTGTATCTGGAGAACCTGAAGCGCGGGCAGGAGATCAACCTGTACATCAACTCTCCGGGTGGATCCATCGACGACACGCTGGCGTTGTACGACACCATGCGGTTTCTCTCGTCGCCGATTTCGACGTACTGCATCGGGCGGGCGTACTCGGGTGGCGCGGTCCTGCTGACCGCGGGCGAGAAGGGCAAACGCTTCATCCTGCCGCACGCGCGGGTGATGATCCACCAGCCGTACGGCGGGGTGTCGGGCCAGACCGAGGACATCCGCATCCAGGCGGAGGAGATCATCAAGGCCAAGCGGCAGCTGAACCAGATCATCGCCAACCACACCGGCAAGACGCTCGAGCAGGTCCAGGCGGACTCGGAGCGAGACAAGTATTTCTCGGCCGAGGAGGCCAAGGCGTACGGGCTGGTGGACGATGTGCTCTCGGAGCCTCTGCCGGAGAAAAAGACCACGATTCTGTGACGCACCGCACCCACAACTCCCGGGAGCACCCCGACATGTCATACCTCGTGCCCATTGTGATCGAACAGACCGGCCGCGGCGAACGGTCGTACGACATCTATTCGCGTCTGCTGAAGGACCGGATCATCTTCATCGGCGGGCCGATCGACGACGAGGTCACGAATCTGGTGGTGGCGCAGCTGCTGTTCCTGGCCAACGAGGACAGCGAGGGTGACATCCATCTGTACGTGAACTCTCCGGGCGGGTCGATCTCGGCGGGGCTTGGGATGCTGGACACGATGAACTACATCCAGCCGGATGTGTCGACGTACATCATCGGGCAGGCGGCGTCGATGGGGTCGATCATCGCGTGCAATGGTGCGAAGGGGAAGCGGTACACGCTGCCGAACTCGCGCAACCTGATGCACCAGCCGCTGCTGTCGGGTGTGATGGAGGGGCAGGCGACGGACCTTGAGATCGAGGCGCGTGAGATGCTGCGCGTCCGCGAGCGCCTGTACGAGCTCTACGCCGAACGCACCGGCAAGACGATTGAGCAGATCGAGAAGGACTGCGACCGGAACAACTGGCTGGACGAGAAGGAGATGGTCGAGTACGGGCTGGTGGACAAGGTGCTCGATCGCATGCCGAGCCGGTGACGGCGGCGTGGGCCGCCCGCAGCACGACGGGTTGATTACGAGCCGCGACCGGGAGGGAGCGGTGGCGCGCGCCTGGCGGGGGAGCGCTACGGCCCGATCTGGACGTAGGCTGCCATCTCGCACGGGGCGAACTGGTTGGCTG
>JADFOF010000125.1 GCA_022563015.1 Planctomycetota bacterium | reverse complement strand
GCCCGTCTGGATCAGCGGGAGCCGGTGTCAGCACGTGTAGGGCGTGGTGGGGCTTTCGCCTGCAGGTCCGGGCACACCCTGTTCTCGCGGGAGACGGACAGACCCCAGGAGCCAAAGCAATGAAGACGTGTCGCGCGGTGATCGTGGTCGTTGGACTGGGATTGGCCAATGCCGTTCATGCTCAAGTGCTCCAGGGGCATCCGGCCGGCACCGGCATCGCCTCGGACGGGGCCGGCGTGTTCTTCAACCTGCGCTCGATCGGCGGACATGATCTCTCCATCACCGGGTTCGACTTCTACACGTGGACGCCGGGGACCGGCGTCGAGGTCACCGTGTACACCCGCCCGGGCGGATTCGCCGGGTTCACGACCAGCCCGGGCGCCTGGACCGATCGGGGCGCGACGACCGTCGCCGCGACCACCGGCCTGGCGGGGATGGACTTCGTCGATACGCCCGACTTTGTCGTCCGAGCGGGCGGCGTCACGGGCGTGTACTTCCACATCGGAACCAACGGCATCGGGTACGGCACCAGCGCCCAATCGTCGTTTCGCGGGCGGTTCATCGATGACGGGCGTCTGCAACTGGAGGCGGGGGTCTCCCGCAGCGCGCTGTTCGGCGGGGCGCAGTACGGCGTCGCGGGAACCGGACCTTTCCGTGGGTTCTCAGGCAATATCTACTACGCTGCGATTCCCGCTCCGGCAAGCCTGTGGTTCCTGGGCCTCGTCGGAATGGCCACGATGTGGCATCGGCGCAGATGAACCGATCGCCTACACCGTCCTGATTTGGTCTGAGGATCACCGCGCGGCCAACAACCAGCAGGTGAAGCCGGCGGCCCGCACACCACACCCGATCTTCAGCCGCCAGGAGCAACGGGCACCTCGCGCGCAGGACGGCCCTGTTCGTACAATCGGATGTTCGCTCGAATGATATCCGCCAGGGCGTGCGGATACTTCTCACCGACGAGCTTGACCGCGCTTTGCGAAACGCGGATCGCATCCTCGAATCGTCCCGCCTCCGCGTAGGCGGCCCCGAGCGTGCCCATGACGAATGGGCTCTGTCTGTTGCTCAGTCGGGCTGCGTGCTCAGCGAGCCGCACCGCTTCCGCTCCATTGCGAATGCTCGGATCAGGATGCGTGCTCAATAGCCATGCAAGCTCGTTGTATGGCTGGAACGCCTGCGGGCGGTGTCTGATTGCCGCGCGCAACTGGCGAACAGCTTCATGCGGATCGCCGAGTTTGACCAGCGCGAGCGCCATATTAGTGCGAGCCTTGTAGACGTCTCCGCCCAGTTCAGCGACGGTCTCCCAGTGCGCGATGGCCTCTTCGAGTCGGCCCTCGCGTTCCAATTCGCCGCCAAGATTCAGATGCGCCAGCCATGAATCGGGATTCTTGGAGAGGGTGTCTCGCCAGAGCGTGACCGGATCGGTGTAGATGTGGGACTGACGCCACGTGAGCACGCCCAGTGTGACAAGCAACAGAGCGCCAGTGGCCGATCTGATATTCAATCGCCGGGGCTTGCCCATCTCGCCATGATCTGGATTCATCCTGCCGACGACGAGCGAAAGCGCAACGACGACGAGTGTGATCGGGGCGATACTCGCCAGATACTGAAAGTGATCCGCCACGAACGAAAACCGCATCGGATAGATGTCGAAGAACCCCAAGGCGGGAACAAGCGTTCCAGCGAAGATCAGCACAGCAACGAGCAACCCTTTGCCAATGCGATTGCGACTAAACCAGAGCACTCCAAGAAGCAGGGCAAAGGCGACCGGAAACAGGTACTGCCACCAGATCCCAGCCTCGATCTCCCACCTTTGGTAAATGAAGGCGAGCTCTGTGGGCCAGGCGAGTTTGCCGAGATAGAACCACAGCGCCCGCCCGGCGATCAGCACTCGATCGATTGGGGAGAAGGCCCATTCTGCCCCGACTGCTCCGATCTGGGTTTTTTCCAGCCTGATCGTGGTCGCCGCGGCGATGGCGCCGAGGACGAACATGGGCAGCACGGTGAGAATCGCGCGGAAGTTGACGCGGTCCTTCCACCACAAAAGCAGCAGGATGACCGCGGGTAGCGAGACGGTGACACTCTTGCTGAGCAGCGCCCCGATGAAGAGAACGCAGGCCGACGCGTACCAGACCCACTGCCGACGGGGGACTTGTGTGGCCGTCCCGACCGCGGCGAATCGCAGGTACGCGAACAACGCGCTCAGGTAGAACAGCCCGGACAGAACGTTCTTTCGCTCCGTGATCCAGGCGACCGATTCGACGTGGACCGGGTGCAGCGCGAAGATTGCAGCGGCGAGCCACGCGTAACGGATCGAGAGCAGCCCGAGCACGCGCCAGAGGATGAGGGCGTTGAGAATGTGCAGAGCCACATTCACGACGTGATACCCCACCGTGCTCTGTCCCCACAGCGAATACTCGACCCAGAACGACGAGAACACGATCGGGTAGTACTGAGGAGTCGAGCCTTTCTCAGACCATATCTTGCCCAGCCCGTCGGGAGACTGAACCGCAAGATTCGCGCTGACATGATCGTCATCATCCCAGAGGAAGTCGCCTTGCATCGCCGGCATGTATGCTGCAAGGGTCGCCAGGACGATCAACAGTGTACCGGCGATCCAAGCAGGTCTTGGTCGGTTGTATCCCATCGCAATTCGCTCCGACTGGCTCGGCCCAGGTGAGATCCTACGTTATGAATTGCGCCGCGATCCCTGGACTCGCCGTTCCCCGCCCATCCCGGGCATGGATGACTGAGGAGTCCGTCAGGACGCGGGGCGGTCGGCCAGTCGCCATGTGACGCCGTGGCGCTCGACGCGGCGGTAGAGGGTGTCGCGCTCGACGGGCTCGAAACCGGCGTCGCGGATCGCCTGTTCAAGGTCCTTGACACCGACCTCCTGGTGGGTGTCCGCGTTGCCGACCTTGGTGATGTCGTACCAGATCACTGTGCCGTCGATGTCGTCGGCACCGCACTGGAGCATGAGCTGGGCCATGGGAAGGGTCTGCATGATCCAGAAGGCTTTCACGTGCGGGAAGTTGTCGAGCATGAGGCGGGCAATCGCCAGTGTGCGGAGGTTCTCAAGCCCGCCCGGGCCGGGCAGGTGCTCGAGTTCCGACCCATCCGGGAAGAACGGGAGTGGGATGATGGCCTGAAAGTACCCCCCACGGTCGTTCATCTCGGGCGTGGGAGGCCTGTTGGGAGAGCGGAGCTCTCCGGAAGCCTGCACCACGGGGGCGAACGAGACGGCGCCTTCGTCGTCCGGTTCGTACCCGAGCCGGATCAACGCCTCGTCCTGGGCCCGGCGGAGCATGTCCATGTGCACGAGGCGTTCGCGCCGGTCCTCGACGTGGCCATACAGGATCGTGGCGTTGGTGTTCAGCCCCAGCTCGTGCGCGACGCGGTGGACGTCCAGCCAGACGTCCGAGCGGATCTTGCCCTTGAAGGTCTCGTCGTGGACGCGGTCGTCGAAGACTTCGGCCCCGCCGCCGGGGAGCGAGCCCAGCCCCGCTTCCTTGAGCCGCTCGAGGACCCATCGGATGCCCGCGGTGCGGTCGGCCGCCTTGTAGACCTTGGCGATCTTGGCGATGTGGACGATCTCCACGGCGGTGAAGGCCTTGACGTGCAGGTCCGAGCCGAGGTCCTTGGCGGTCCGGCGGATGGTGCGGACAAGGTCTGGGTAGTACTCCCAGGGGAGGTAGGGATGCAGGCCGCCGACGACGTGCATCTCTGTGGCGCCGGCCTGCACGGCCAGGCGCGTCTCGCGCCGGATGTCCTCAAGTGTGCGCGTGTAGGCCTTGTCGTCGCCCTGCCTGGCGTAGAAGTCGCAGAACTTGCAGGACAGGGCGCAGACGTTGGAGTAGTTGAGGTGGCGGTTGACGTTGTAGTAGGCGATGTCGCCGGTGAGACGCTGGCGGAGCGTGTGGGCGAGCTCGCACACCCCCCACAAGTCGTGCGACCGATACAGCGCCAGGCCGTCATCGATCGAGAGCCGCCGCCCGGCGTCCAGCGTGTCCCGCACGGCTGCGAGTGCAGGATCGAGGGACGTGGGTGTGGCGAGAGTGGCGGTCATGGCGGGGTTGGCTCGGAGAACCGGGTGAAACCATCGGATTCTACGGCTCGCCGGTTTGGGAATCGAGCCGCGAACCCGTGCGCGCGGACCGCCTCGGCCGCCGGCGTGGGTGAATCTGTACGGGGTGTGAGGGCTGAGGATCGGTTGAACAGTCCAATGGGGTGGATCCGCGGGGAAATGAATGGCACGTTTGTGTATGACGTCTCGGCAATCTGGGGGTGAGTTCAGTTTGTGAGGATCAGCAGGAGGAGTCGGCCATGTCACAAGTAGCAGCACAAACGTCAACCTTTCGGGGGGTTCTGATCTCGATCGAGCGATTCGTCGAGGCATCCATCACCTCAACGGTGGCATGGATGTTCGGGATCGCCTCGTCGTTATACCTTCTGTACCTTTTCGCAGAACTGTGGCTGCAGCCGACCGCACGGATGACGGCGCTCTGGCCGCTGGGCATCGCCCCGGTGAACGACGACTGGGGGCTGACGTACGTGGGTCGCGAGGGGGCGTTCCTGGCCCTTGGCGAGGCTGTGATCGTGCTGGTCGCGCTGGCGCTGAGCATGGTGATGCGTCCGTCGTTCCGGCGTCTTGGGCTTCTGCTGTGCCTTGCGTGGCCGGCGCTCTGGGCGACGCACGCGGTGCTCTACGCGTCGTCCGACCCGGACCCACGGTCGATCGCCCTGGCGGGTGGATTGCTGTTCGTGTGTGCGTGCGCGGTGCATCGTGGCGCGCGTCTGTGGATCCTCAAGCCGCACAAGAGGTAAGCCCGGGGATCGGGCAGACCAGGGAGAGGCGGGTCGGCGTTGGGGAACCGGATCGGCTCGCACGGCCCGGGTCCTGCCAGATCGGCAGGTTCCGGGCCTCATAGCATCATCTCGGCGGGTCCAGCCTGGAGCGGGCGGTCCGAATCCGGGCGGAGAGGCCAAGAACCCCGGACAATCGCCCCGGCCGTACACTGGCATACCTGTTGCGTATTTGCCTGTCGAGGGAGCGCCCACGGTTCGGGCGGGCCCCGGCACGGGAGACCAGCATGTCCAAAATCATCGGCATCGACCTCGGCACAACGAACTCGGTTGTGGCCCTTATGGAGGGGGGCTCGCCCAAGGTCTTGATCAACTCATCGGGCAACCGGATCACACCGTCTGTGGTGGCGTTCACGGACAAGGGCGAGCGTCTGGTGGGTGCCCCGGCCAAGCACCAGCAGGTGACCAACCCTCGGAACACGATCTTCTCGATCAAGCGGTTCATGGGCCGGCGTCACAAGGAGGTGAGTGCCGAAGAGAAGCTCGTGCCTTATGAAGTAACCGGGGGCCCCGAAGATTTCGTCAAGGTCAAGGTGCGCGGCAAGGAGTACACGCCGCAGGAGTTGTCCGCGTTCATCCTTCAGGAGATGAAGCGCGTGGCCGAGGATTACCTGGGCGAGCCGGTGGACCGCGCGGTCATCACGGTGCCGGCGTACTACAACGACTCTCAGCGCCAGGCGACGAAGGACGCCGGAGAGATCGCCGGGCTCAAGGTCGAGCGGATCATCAACGAGCCGACGGCGGCGGCGCTGGCGTACGGGTTGGAGAAGGAAACCAAGAATGCGAAGATCGCGGTGTTCGACCTCGGCGGCGGCACGTTTGACGTGTCCATCCTGGATATCGGCGACGACGGGAGCGGCGGCTCGATCTTTGACGTGCTCTCGACCAGCGGCGACACGCATCTGGGCGGTGACGACTGGGACCAGCGGTTGATTGACTACCTGGCTGATGAGTTCAAGAAAAAGGAAGGCGTCGACATCCGCGAGGATGCAATGGCGCTGCAGCGTCTGAAAGAGGCGGCGGAGAAGGCCAAGACCGAGCTGTCAACCATGCGCGAGACGACGGTGAACCTTCCGTTCATCACCGCGACGGACACCGGGCCCAAGCACCTGCAGATCTCGGTGACTCGCACGAAGTTCGAGGGATTGTGCGAGGACCTGTACCAGCGGCTGGGCGATCCGTGCCGGCAGGCGCTCGCCGACGCGAACGTGGACCCGAGCAAGATCGACGAGGTCGTGCTCGTCGGCGGCTCGACGCGCATGCCGAGGGTTCAGGAGATCGCCGAGGAGATTTTCGGCAGAGAGCCGAACAGGAGCGTCAACCCGGACGAGGTGGTGGCGGTGGGCGCGGCGGTGCAGGGGGGTGTGCTGCAGGGCGACGTGAAGGATGTTCTTCTGCTGGACGTTACGCCGCTCTCACTGGGCGTCGAGACCAAGGGCGGGGTCATGACGCGGCTCATCGAGCGCAACACGACGATTCCAAAGAAGCGAATGGAGATCTTCTCGACCGCGGCGGACAACCAGACCAGCGTGACGATCCGCGTTCTGCAGGGCGAGCGCGAGTTCGCGGCGGACAACCGATTGCTCGGGCAGTTCGATCTGTCGGACATCCCGCCGTCCCCCATGGGCATGCCTCAGATCGAGGTCGAGTTCAACATCGACGCCAACGGCATCTTGCAGGTGACGGCGACGGAGAAGACCACGTCCAAGAGCGCGGACATCAAGATCACCAATTCCGGCGGGCTGTCCGACGAAGAGATGAACCGGATGAAGTCCGAGGCCGAGGCCCACGCGGATGAAGACCGCAAACGCCGTGAACTGGTCGATCTCAAGAATCGCACCGAGGCGTTCGTCAGTCAGACTCTGAAGTCTCTCGAGGAGCACGGCGGCGACGTCACGGGCGACGTCCGCGGCAAGATCGAGTCGGCCCTGAGCAACGTCGAGAACAAGCTCAAGGGCGATGACAAGGACGCGCTGGAGGCGGCCACGCGAGAGCTTGAATCCGTCTGCATCGAGCTGGACAAGGTGAGGTACGAGAAGGCGCGGCAGGAGGCCGGCGGCGCCTCTCAGCCCCAATCCGCGGACGGCGACGACGTGATCGACGCGGAGTACGAGGTCAAGGACGACGGCTGACCGGCGTTCGGCTGATCGAGTCCGTTCATCGACTCTGTGCGGCATGGCGGCTCGATCGACCCGGATCGACGGTTCCGCGTCCGACGCGCGGGCGACGCGCAGATTCAGTACACTCTCGCGATGCCCGGCCGACCATCACAGCCGACCGATTGTGTCGCGGACCGCTTCAGCGCGTTCGGGACGACGATATTCGCGGAGATGACGCGTCTGGCGATCGAGCACGACGCGATCAATCTGTCGCAGGGTTTCCCGGACTTCGACGGGCCCGGTTGGATCAAGGACGCGGCCATCCGCGCGATCCGCGACGGGCACAACCAGTACCCGCCGACGGGGGGCACGCCGGAACTGGCGCTCGCCATCGCCGACGCGTGGCGGGATCACACCGGGCAGAACATAGACGCGTCCAAGGAGGTCACGGTCACGAGCGGGTGCAC
>JADFOF010000124.1 GCA_022563015.1 Planctomycetota bacterium | reverse complement strand
GCGGTAGACGCGCAGGTACACACCGGCGCAGATGAAATGGACGCCCAGCCACGGGTGGGATTTCTGCCGCCCCCCCCCGCGAGGGGCTTGGCGCACCTGGATACGATCGAAGCCGTCCATGTCGGCCATTCATCGGGCAGGCGACCATTTGCGGGCAAGAAGTGGGCCCGTTCGAGCCCGTGCCAGTGCCCGCCGATATCGTTCGTATTCTAGTTGGGTAGACGGGTGAAAAGGCGCGCGTTGGCGAAACGCGCTCGGCCTTGCCGATGAGGGGCTGCGCCTCGCCGCCGGGCAAGCCCTAAACTCCGGGCCTTGCCTTCCTGCCCGATTCGACCGCCGCAGGCAACGACCCATTCGGGATGCCTCAACCACTGATCATTCTGCCGGACCCACCCCCGCCGCCGGCCGGCGTCGGGCTTATCGCCGGCGCGGGTCGGCTTCCCATCATCGTGGCGCGGGGACTGGGCGCGTCCGGGTACCTTGTGCACGGGCTGGGGCTCGCGGGCCTGTATGAGCGCGAACTGCCGGACCTGTGTGTCAGCTTTCGAGAGGTCGGGCTGCTGCGGATCGGGAGCTGGGGCAAGACCCTGCGCCGGCTCGGTGTGAACCACGCCATCATGGTCGGGCACGTCGACAAGGCCCGGCTCATGCACAACCGGTTCCGGCTGGTGCGGCACGTTCCGGACCTGCGAACGATGGTTGCGTGGTACAAGCACGTCAGGCACGATCGGCGTTCGCACGCGTTGCTCGCCGCCATCGCGGACGAGCTGGACCGCTGTGGAGTACAACTGTTGGATTCGACCATGCCCATTCGAGATGAGTTGTCGTCGGCCGGTGTGATGACCCATCGGGAGCCGTCGGCCGATCAGCAGGCCGACATCGACTTTGTCTGGCCGATCTTCTCGGAAATGCTCACCCTCGACATCGGGCAGGCGATTGCGGTGCGCGACCGCGACGTGATCGCGGTCGAGGCGGTCGAGGGCACGGACCGCATGATCGAGCGCGTGGGCCAACTCTGCCGCGCTCCGGGGTGGACGCTGTGCAAGGGCGCCCGGAGCGGCCACGACCGCCGCGCCGATGTCCCAACAGTCGGCACCACCACCATCGAGAAGATCCATGCCGCCGGCGGACGGTGCCTCGCACTCGCCGCCGGCGACGTCATCATGATCGACAAGTCGGACATGCTCGCACTGGCCGACAGGCTGGGCGTCGCCGTCGTCGGCGTGACCATCGGCGGCGCCTGATGGTTGGACATGACCGAGGCTGACCCACACGCTTTCGTCGGTCGAGGCGGACTCAAACTGCTCCATGCGCTGCAATCGTTCGGGGTCAGTCCCGAGGGGCTTGCCTGCGCCGACCTGGGTTGCAACGTCGGAGGGTTCACCCACTGCCTGCTCGTGCACGGCGCCAGGCTCGTGTACGCGGTCGATACGGGGTACGGCACACTGGCATGGACGCTGCGCCAAGACCCCCGAGTGGTCGTCCTCGAGCGTACCAACGCCCTGCACGTTCAGCCGCCCGAACGCGTCGGCCTGGTCGTGATCGACCTCGGCTGGACGGTCCAGGCCAGGGCAATACCCGCCGCCCTGGCGTGGCTCAGGCCCCAAGGGCGCATCATCACGCTGATCAAGCCCCATTATGAAGCGCTCGGGGGCGAGAGGAGCGGGCTTTCGCGCGGCGTGCTCGACGAATCGACCGCCCAGCAGGTCGCGCGGCGCGTACTCGACGACATGCCCCGACTGGGCGTCCGCGTTCTCGCCAGTGACCGCTCGCCGATTCGCGGCGGGCACACCAAGGGAAACCGCACGGGCAACATGGAATGGCTCGCCCTGCTCGCGCCCGTAGCGGACGAACCGTGATCGCGCCGCTCACGTCCGAACCGACCACCCGCGCCGATCGCGCCGGGCGGACATGGGCAGCTCAGACCACAGCCTTTCAAGCAGCGCCGGCGTGCCGAGCCTCGCCGCGGCGCTGATGAACGGCACCTCTTCGCCAGGAGAGATCTCCAGCGCGCGACACAATCGGTTGACGATCTCTCGCTGCTGCTGCGGGTCGGGAACCAGATCGAGCTTGTTCAGCACGATGACCTCGGGCTTGTCTGCAAGCTGGGCCGAGTACGCGGCCAGTTCCGCGCGGATGCGGTTGTAGTTCTGAGCCGGATCCGACCCGTCCTGCGGCTGCGCGTCCAGCAGGTGGACGATCAGCCGCGTGCGCTCGATGTGACGAAGAAAATCGTGCCCGAGCCCGGCGCCGCGGGCTGCACCCTCGATCAGCCCGGGGATGTCCGCGATCACCAGCCGTCGCTTCGCGTCCAGTTCCGCGATGCCGAGCTGCGGTGAGAGCGTGGTGAACGGGTAGTCGGCGATCTTGGGGTTCGCCGCCGTGACCGCCATCAGCAGGGTGGACTTGCCCGCGTTTGGAAG
Organism: Planctomycetota bacterium; assembly: GCA_022563015.1. GTDB lineage: Bacteria > Planctomycetota > Phycisphaerae > Phycisphaerales > UBA1924 > JADFGU01. The sequence goes on along the minus strand of JADFOF010000124.1, from coordinate 5,014 downwards.
CCCGACCAGGCCGACGTCGGCGATGAGCTTCAGATCCAGCCGAAGCCGGCGCTGGTCTCCATGCCCGCCGGTGCTCACCCGGCGCGGCGCCTGATTCGTCGCCGATTTGTAGTGCTCGTTGCCGAAGCCGCCCCGCCCGCCCCTTGCGATCACGATGCGATCATCCGGCCCGAGATCGGCGAGCAGCTCGTCTGTATCGTCGTCGTAGATGAGCGTGCCCGGGGGCATCCGGATGACGCGGTCCTTCCCGTTGGCGCCGTGCTGGCTTCGTCCGCGACCGTTCTCGCCCGGTTCGGCGTTCCAGTTGTGGGCGCCTCGGAAATCGATGAGGGTATTGACGTTCTCGTCGGCCACGGCGAGCACGGACCCGCCGTCGCCGGCGTCACCCCCGTCCGGGCCCCCCTTGGGTACGTACTTTTCGCGTCGGAACGACACGCACCCGTCGCCCCCGTCGCCGCCCCGGACCATGATGATCGCCCGATCGATGAACACCGCAGGCAGCATAGGTCGGCCTGGCAAAAAAGGAATCGGGGACCGCCCCCAAACGGAAAGCGGCCCCCGGTTCACCTAGAAGCTCAGGACCATCAAAGCGATTCGCTCACGCCGCCCTGCGGTTCGACACTTCCGCGATCTGATTCATCAATCGTTCTTCGTCGCCGATCCGGGCGAAGCTGGTGAACACCGCAGCCATCCGCACCGGGCCCTCGTCCTCGTCGTCCATCCACACGATGTTCGCGAAGGCGAAGACCGCGCGCCCCGGTCCGACATCATCAACGCGCGTCGGCAGCTCGATCTTGAGCGCCACTCTCGTCCCCGGCTCCAGCGGGCGGTCCAGCTCGAACTGCACCCCGCCCCGGCTGATGTCGTACGCGTGCCCTTCGAGCGTAAAAAACTTGTCTTCGGGCATGCGGATCGCGATGGGCGTGTACCCGATCGGCAGCGAGAATCGAGGCTGGGTTCTGCGTTCCTGGTGCGTGGTCACGGCGTGGCCTCCGGAGGACGCCCCAATGGTGCGTTCCCCGGCGACTCATCGACCTCCGGCCTGCCCGGCTTTATCCGGATCTGCTGCTTATTGGAACGCGCCGTCCGAGAATTCGCCGTCTCGGCGACCCTCGAAGTGCACCGACATTTTGGAAAGCTCGACGCCCATCACCTCGGCCAACTCCGCCACCAGCTGGCGCGGGATGCTCTGGATGATTCGCTCGCTCAGATCCTGCGGCGCGTCCCTGGTTGACCCGTCCGGAAGGCTCACATGCACGTGGTCGAACACATTGGCGTCAAAGCGGCAGCCGCGGTTCCCCCACGCCACCGGGATGCGCCGGCAGAGCCCGTGCTCGGAGAACACGTGCAGCGCGTTGTAGATGGTCGCCAGGCTCACGCCCGGGATCCGCTCGCGCACGATCTCGAACAGCTCTTCCGCCGTGGGGTGTGAGCGAGACTCCGCCAGGGCGCGATACAGCATTTCCCGCTGGCGTGTGCACCGAAGTCCACACCGTCCAAAGACCGCTCGAATGTCTTTGCCCTCGCACGCCATGAACTGATCCTGGGGCGGCATATCAGGATAACTATATCCATCCCGCAAACGTCGTTCGGGCCGCCCGAGTCTCACCTCGGGCGAACGGGCGGAATCGTCGGCCGATCCAGCACGAGCAGCCGGTGCGGGATCCCGATTTCGTCGAACGGGTCGCCCTGGTTGTGCCAGCCCAGACCGCGGTAGAACGCCGCCACCGGCTCTCGGGCGTGGCACGACAGCCGGCGCAGGTCTTTGACCCCGAACGCCCGCGACTCGATCGCAACCACCAGTCGCCGACCGATCCCCTCCCCCTGGCGCTGCGGGTCCACCGCCATCTGGAGCAGTCGGCCCTCGTTCGGCCCGGGGTCGCCCACCAGCAGCCCGGCGCATCCGATAACCAGCGGCCCGGTCGGGTGGTCCATCACCGCCACGAAGTGCTCGTACCGCTGCTCCACGCCCGGGAACTCGGCCTCAAACCGCGCCATGCTAAGACCCAACGGCTTGAACAGCACTCTCTCACGCAGCGCGCGCTCGGACGTGTACAACGGGTCGGCCAGCTCGATTCGCCTGATCGTGATCAATGCGGAACACTCCATGCGCTGCTGACAGTATCGGTCTTGCAGGGCGTGCGCCGCTGCTAGTTCGCCAATCTCTATCGGGCCGACACGCGATCTTTGTCCTCCTCGCACGCGTACGATTAGCAGCCCATGACGCCACGCAGACCAACCCGCCCCGTGTTCGTCGGTGACGACCGAGTCGGTGTCGTCCAGATCGGCGGCGGGCTGCCCCGGGAGGGCGTGCCCTCCGATCCGGCCCCCGTCACCGTGCAGACCATGACCGCCGGCTATACCCATGACATAGACAAGTGCGTTGCGGAGATCCACCGGCTCGCCTCGGCCGGCGCCGACATCGTCCGTGTCGCTGTCCCCGAGCGCAAGGACACCGAAGCGCTGCCCGAGATCCTGAACCAGTCCTCCGTGCCGATCGTCGCGGACGTGCACTTTCATTTCAAGCGCGCCCTGGAGGCGATCGAGGCGGGCGTCCACAAGATTCGCCTGAACCCGGGCAACATCAGCGACCGCGCGCAGGTCCGGGCTGTCATCGACGCCTGCAGGGACCGCCACGTCCCGATCCGTGTCGGCGTCAACGAGGGCTCGATCGTCGAGCGCAAGGACAAGCACAAGCGGCTCAAGGAACTCGGCGCCGTCTTCAGCGAGCACAAGCACGGGTACATGCTCGCCATCATGGTCGCCAAGCTCGAAGAGTACCTCGAACTGTTCACCGAGCTCGACTTTCACGACGTGGTCATCAGCGCCAAGAGCATGGACGCGACGCTGGTCATCGACGCCTACCGCGAGATTTCAAGCCGATTCGACTACCCGCTGCACCTCGGCGTCACGCACGCGGGTCCGAAGGAGACCGGGTGCATCCGCTCGGTCGCCGCGCTGGGCACGCTGCTGGCCCAGGGCGTGGGCGACACCATCCGCATCAGCTATGCCAGCGACCCGATCTGCGAGGTCGAGGACGGGCTCGAACTGCTCTACGCGCTGGGCCTGCGCCAGCGCGTGGGCGCCGACCTGATCGCCTGCCCGACGTGCGGGCGGATCCAGGTCGATCTGTTCTCGCTGGTCCAGGACGTGCGACAAAAGCTCGCCGACGAGATCGAACTGCCGATCAAGGTCGCGGTCATGGGCTGTGTGGTCAACGGCCCGGGCGAGGCGGAGGGGGCGGACGTGGCCGTCTTCGCCGGCGATCATCGCGGCATCATCTACGTGCAGGGTCAGCGCGTCGCCAACGTCCCGGAAGAGGAGATCCTCGACGCGCTGCTCGAGGAGTGTGTGGCGTTCCAGGACCGGGTCCGCAACGGCACGGCGAAACTCGGCGACAAAAAGGTCGAGATCGTCCCGCCGGATCCGATCGGCGAACTCGGCAGCGGGTGGGAGAAGATGGCGGCCGAACGCATGGGCCACACCGACCTCACACTCGGGAACACCTGAAGCCCCCCACGCACCCAACCTCCCGCGGTTTGTTCCGCCCGGCGCGGGCGATGAAGACACTGAGATCACCGCTCCATCTGCTCGATGCTCCGTTCCAGTTGGCGCTTCATCGTCGAACGGAACCACCGGACCTGGCCCGCCGACATCCCGGTCTGGGCGATCTCGACCTCGATGGCGCGCAGCCAGCGCACGTTGATCGGCTCGTACCCGAGATCCGTCAGGCGTTCTTGTAAATCGGCCAGGTGCCCGGCGCCGTAGACGATGCCGACGGTCTGCACGCCCGGCTCCTGAGCGATGATCCGATCGAGGTCCGCCATGACGACCGCGTTCCGATCTTTGATGAGCACGTCTATGAGGCGGCCCAGTTCGCCCGGCGCCGCGGCCAGAACCGCGTCCGCGATCGAGAGAATGTCGAGCAGCCCGATCTTGAGCGTGGCCTGCATCGTCGGGCTTGAGCCGATGAGCCTGAGCCCGAAGCCGATGAGCCTGGACACGAACGAACTGCCGTCCAGGGCCGCGAACAACTCGTCGCCGCTCACGCCCGACGAATCCAGCAGGTCCATGATCTCGTCCATGGACAGGTCGCTGTTGCGCCAATTCTGGCCGTCCGTGTCCATCGCGTTGAGCTGGAACACGAGCCCGAGCGCGTCGGCGAGCTGACCCTGAATCCCACCATCCCGGTCCGCCATCATCTCGTCCTTCGAGATCGGCTCCTGATCCGAGAACGCCAGGTCGGCGGCCTCGGCATCACCGCCCGGCTCGCCGTCCGACCCGAGGCTGATGACGTCGAACGTACTTTTCCCCAGCGGCGACCGCTCGATTTCGTACACGAGAGGCCGACCCCACGCGTCGGTCAGCCTGCCGTCAACCAGCGACGCCACGCGTTGTTCCAACCCCTCAGCCATCGTCTGAAGCTGGTCCGGATACGCGCCGTTGTCCCGCCGGTACACCTGCACGACGGTCGCGACGAATCGGATGCGGCGCTTGGTCAGCTGGGCTCGACGCGCGTCGGTTGCCTCGATCGGGTACTCCCCGGCACCCGGCGGCTTGACACCCTCGAACAGCACCACGTCGAGCTCGTCCAGATACGCCTGCAGCTGATCGTAAAACCCGGCGTCGGCGATGTGCACCGCGCCGGCGAGGCTCACCGCCGGCCCGGGGCCGTGACGCATCGCGTACTCCCGAATCGCGATCTCCAGCCGTAGCGTCCCCGCCTGCTCATCCTCGACGACGCGGATGAAGGCTCCCGAATCGCCCGTATCCTCGATCTGGGCCGAGGCGATCCCCGCGAATATCGCACACGCGGCCATCGCCAGACTGACTCGTTCCGTCATTCTTCGCATCGCACACCTCGACAGTAAACCGCAGGCACATCGTACCGCGCCCGAATCTCTTTCGGCTCGAACCCCGCTTCGTTGCACACCAGCCGGGGATCAGCGACATTCGGGCAATGAAATTGGGTACGGCGTGTGGCACCCGAGCTCCTGCTGGCCGTGATGTGCGT
>JADFOF010000123.1 GCA_022563015.1 Planctomycetota bacterium | reverse complement strand
CCTCACTGGTGATTCGCTTGGCCTCGAGACTCCACCTATTTACCGGGGTGGACACAATCCAGTCGGCGCCGTCGTCCGACACACGTTCGACCGAAAGAGAAGCCCGCGCCGCGATCGCCGCGATGAACAGCTCGAACTGCGCATCCCGCCCCGGCGTGTGAGACGACGAGTCCTTGGGGAGGGCGGAGTCGCGGAAGCTGCGAACAAGCACCTCGCGGAAGGGCTCGTTCAGCAGCCTCTCGCCCAGCACCTCGACGATCAGCCAGTATTCCTGGACATCCTTCAGCGATTGGACCAGTTCCAGATAGGCAGATTCGCCCGGACCAACGGTGCTCCCAGCGCTCGCGCGGGTTATTCTGCACAGCCGAGCGATTCTGTTCTCACGGCCGATCCCGAGTTCCGACCGATTCGCATCGAGCCAGCCGGACACCACCGCCGCCTTGTCGGCCAGTGAGCAATCTGGAAGATCGTGGGGAAAGAGCCTCTGCGTGTCTACGCCGCCGTTGATCATAACGGTGACTCTAGCGCCGATGACCCATCGTCCGCGCCCAAGCTGGGCTATCCCGGTGCGTACCCCAGGCTCAAGAACCGACCGATCCGATGCTCGCGGCGCGGGCGAATGCTGCTCGTCGTGCTGTGGCCCAGCCCGATCGGTACTGAAACCGGCGATGCGCGGCAGCTACACGGGGTGGGCCTTCACCCTGGTTGTGTGAGCGGCCCCCAGGCGGGCAGCCTTGTGGAAAGAGGGCCGGACGCTTCATCCCGTCGATCCGAGTCCCTATCGTGGATGGGGAGGGCTGGCACAGGATGCGACGGCCGACGACATGCAGACCAGCGAACAGGAACCCGTGAGCGACCAGCCTGGCAAGAGCGGTCTTCTGACGCATGGTGCCGGATTACCGCGGGTGGTCCTGCTCTATCAGCACGACCATGGAGACACCCTGCGAGCCCGCCTTACCCGCCGAGGGAAGGTGGCGTGCGATCTGTTGACGAACGACACGCAGCTTCTCGCGAAGACGATTCACGCTCTTCTAGCAGATGCCGCCCGCTCGCTTGCGGGCCATCCAAAGGAAACCGATCAGTATTGGGATGACTCCTACGATTGGGTTCGCGTTCACGCAGCCGCAGACGCGGCGGGCTATTTGCGGCTCCTTATCGGCCGAGGCGCATCCACTGTCGTCAATCGGACGCCTCTGCCCGAAGGCGGGATACGGAGATTCCAATGGGACGGCAGACCGCTTCCTGCCCCACAGAGCAAAGCACTTGCGGCGCTGGCGGATCGAATTGCAGCACTGAAGCGCGATGCGCCCAATGACGCGCAATCGCTTCGGACGCAGGAGTGGGCTGCACGGCTGAAGACTCTCGCGGACGAGTTGCGCAAATGGCTGGATAGTGTGGATCGTCCCAAGCCGCAGCCTCTTTCGACATCCGAGGTTGCGAGACGCGCGGCGAAGTACCACAGAGACGGCGCCAGCCACAGTATGATTACCGATAGTGTGTTGCGAGAACTCAAGAGCGCGTGCGTGGCCGTTGGCGTGCAGGCACCGAGGCGAGCGAAGCGTGGGCGCCCCGTGTATTGTGACTACGACCTTCTTGCCTCGATACGCGACGGACTCAGACGGGGATATGAAGTCGGGATGCCGTTGCGAGAGTTCATCGACTCTGACATCATTCCCAAACTGTAAGGCCCAGCCCACTCTAATTAGTCGGACAATAGTACGGGTCAGAGTCCGACCAAGTGCGGGAACGTGGCTGAATAGCGGGAAACGCCCTTTGTTGTGCCGAAAGATAGGGGGTCAACGCGCCGGGTGTATGCGATCCAGGGTGTCGAGCAGGACGGCCGTGCCGGTGTGGCCCAGTTGCACGTCGGAGAGGACATCCACCACCTGCACGAGCTGGTTGAGGACGTGGGCGACGTGCGGCTCGTCATCGTTGACCCGATCATGGCGTATATCGGCGCCGACACCGACGCCCATAGAGACAACTCTGTGCGCGACGTGCTCGCCCCGCTGGCCGACTTCGCGGCCCGGCACGGAGTTGCCGTGGTCGCGGTTACACACTTGAGAAAATCCAGCTCAGACACGTCGCTCTATCGCATTCTCGGGAGCGTCGCCTTCACAGCGATCGCCAGGTCCGTCTGGATGGTCGGCAAGATCCCCGGCGGAGACGACACCGAGAGGGGTATGGCGTGCTCCAAGATGAACCTCGCCCGCCCGGGCCGAACACTTGGGTTCTCGGTTATCGACCCGGGGCGGATCGAGTGGTCCCTCATGCCGCTGGACCTGACGGCGGACGAGATGTTCGCGGCGTCCGAGAGCGGACACCCCGACGAGTCGGGGCCAGCGGTGATGGACGCTATGGAGTTCCTTCAGGACGCGCTCGCGGACGGTGCCCGAAAGGCCAAGGATATAAAGCGCGACGCGAGAGAGAACAGCATCGCCGATCGGACGCTCACACGGGCGAAGTCCAAGCTGGGCGTGAAGTCGGAGCGGACGAGTTTTCAGGGCGTCTACTACTGGCGGCTGCCGGATCATCCAGCAGGCACAGGGAGGGCGCCGGAATGACGCGCAGAGCGGGGACAAACAGGCATGGTGAGCCAACGATGGCCAACGTAAATCTGGGTTGGCCACCGTTGGACGGACGCTCAGGGTCGAGCCGCGGCAAAAACTCTAGGATGGCCAGCCTTATCCAAAGGAGGCCAGCTATTTATGTTCGGCCACCGTTGGCTGACGGGCTCGGATCGCGGTTGGCCACCGTTGGGAGCGGGGCGGGCATGGCGGACCATGGCGAGAACCAGTCGGTGGCCGCGCTAGACCGGCTGTTGGCGCTCGGATGCGTTCGAGCCGGGCGAATCGGCCGGGCGAGACGGGGTGTCTTTGGGAGTTGGCGGAGCCGTTCGCCGGCCTGCGCGACCGCCCGCTCGGTGGCGGCATTCAGGCCAGGTCTACTGCGCCGGTGGCTGGGCCACCGTTGAGCGAGGGCCGGGCATGATGGACGAACTGGCGGGGCTCATGGTTGACCTTGGACGCGCCGGCATTGAGCTGGCGTCGGGCGGCGATCGGGTCATGTTCCGCCCGCGCGATCGTGTCGGACCGGGTCTGCTCACCCGGATCCGCCGGCACAGGCGGGCACTGCTCGCGAACCTTGGTGACCCTGGGCAGGGTGAAGAGTTGCCGGAGAACGGGAGCGGCCCGGTCGTGAGCGAGGCGGTCTGGGAAGCGGCCCACGTGTTCTTCGAGCGTCTGGGGGTCGCGTGCGAACTCGGGCTGCCCGTGGGCATCGGCTCCCCCGCGTGGCTCATCGCGATGGGCGAGGCGCTCGAGACGGAACACGCAACCATGAGCGGGGGCCAGGTGGGGGTGGACCATGGCTGATCACGAACGTCCGGACGGCTACCGCGTCGGGCTTGCGGGCGCTGACGAGTACCTGCGGAGCGAGACGGCGCGACACGTGCGCCCCGACTGGCTGGCCAAGCAACACGGGATCTCGACGCACGAGCTGAGCCGGCGACTCGGTATGTCGGTGGCCGACCTTGACGCGCGGCTGGATCGCGCGGCGGCGGACACCACAGCCGGGCTGGCGGCGAACCCAATACCGACAACGAACGAAGCCAGCTTGAGCGGCGCCGGGCATCCCTGCCGCCCGGCACCGCTCGCTGGCGACGCCACCGAACACGACACCGCGGCGCTTCAACGCCGGGGCGAACCCGGACCTGCCCGTGCTCAAACCAGGCGTCGCGATCGGGGGGCTGGCGGAGTATACACCGTGACCCCATCGGGAATGAAACCAGCAGCGCTGGCGGCAACGGCGGCCCGCGCACGACCAAGACGGAGGGCGCCTGATGGCCGGAAGCTACAACAAGGTGCTGCTCATGGGCAATCTCACCCGCGCCCCAGAACTCAAGCGCCTGCAGAGCGGGGCGGAGCTGGCGACGTTCGGCCTGGCGGTCAACCGCAAGTTCAAGACCGCGGCCGGCGACTCGCGCGAGGAGGTGGTGTTCGTGGACTGCGAGTGCTGGGGCAGGACCGCCGAGACGATCGCACGCTACTTCGTCAAGGGCCGCCCGATTTTCGTCGAGGGCCGGCTGCGCCTGGACCAGTGGGACGCGAACGACGGCGCGAAGCGGTCGAAGCTGCTCGTCGTCGTCGAGGGGTTCCAGTTCGTTGACAGCAAGCCGGCAGACGGCCCGCGTCGTGAGCCCGCGGACGGCCTCCGCCGCGCGCCCGCCGAGGCGACTGCGCTCGGAGACGATGACATCCCGTTCTGATGGAGACACGCATGGCACGGACGCTGAAGGCCGATCCAGAGATTGAGATCATTCGCGACCGGCTCGCGAGGCGAGACCTGAACATGTTTCAGCGCTGCGAGCTGGCGCTGAAGCTGGCACCGCTGATCGCCGCGGCGGGCAAGAAGAACGAAACCGCGGCACTGGCTCAGGCCGCCGCCGATGCCGTTGTTTCGTCCGTCAGGATTGAACGGGTCCGGGTGATCATGGACCGCGCCGACGAGGAGACGAAGGACCGGCTACGGCGCGGCGAGACGAGCATCAACGCGGTCTACACCGACATCCAGCGTGAGGGTCGTAGGGAGGTACAAGGCGACCGGGAACGGGGTGAAGGGTTGACGCGATGAAGGATGCGCGAATCATGCTGCGCGGCGAGGGCGGGGTCGGCAAAACGACCGTTGCGGACATCATCTCCGCCCGCACGGGCTGGCCGGTGCGCAAGAACATCCAGCGGCTCGTGGACGGGCTGTACGGGATGGATATCACCAAGCAGGCGTGCCCGGAGCTGTACCGCGCCTGCTCGGACTTCATCGGCGACGCGGCCCGCAAGGTGGACCCGCTGTGGTGGGTGAAGCGTCGCAATCTCCAGGGCTCGTGCGTCATCGACGACGGGCGGTATCCCGACGAGTGTAAGGATATTGACTGGGTGTTCTTCATCGAAGCGAGGGGCTGGACGCCCAGGCCGCGGGGCGGCGTCGATCTCAACAGCGTACATGAACGATGGAACCACACACCGCCTGAACTCGGGCGCATCGCGAACCCGGTCGGGCATCCCGAACTAGCGGCCGACGCGATCCTCGCGACGATTGAGCGGGGCGCGTACCAATCAGTCCGCCAACGCATCTACGTCTCAGGCCCGTACTCGGCAGAGAATTACCACGATACGGCCGCCAATGTGCGCGCGGTGGTGGACGCTGCCGAGATATGTTGGGCACGAGGTCACGAGGCGTTTTGTCCGCACAGCCATAGCCACGCGATTGCGTGCCGATCCGCGTACGAGGACAGGTCGATCGAGTACGAGCGGTGGATGGAGTACTGGTTCGGGATCCTAGACAACTGGGCGACGGCGCTGCTGCTCATCGAACACTCGCCCGGCGCGGACCGTGAACTCGAGCGCGCGATCAGCCACGGCCACACGATCTTCCGCAGCACCGACGACGTGCCGGACGTATCGGAGCGGTCGCAGCGGCGGGACGGGGCGCGGGAGGCCGAACAGGATGGACCCGCTGGACCCGAAGATGAAGCCGGGGAACGCGCGGCTGCCGATTCGGTCACCGGGTCCGCAGGCAATCTCACACACGCCGATGCCGTCGAGACGGAACACCCGGTCCGAGCGGCACCAACCAAGGAGACGCCGGCATGAGCTACGACATTGACGTGTACCGCGCGGTTGTGTTGGCGCGGATCCTGGAGGACGGGCTGTACCGTAAGTTCATAGAGCGTGCGACCGGGTACGGAGACGGCGGGATTTCAGCGGAAAATGAAGGGATTGCTCAGATACGGGCGTACCTCAAATCACTCATGCTTGCCCTGTACGCAACGCACGGTGACCTGACGCGGCAGCCTCGCATCGGGTTGTGGATGGGCTTCGAGGAGGGGGCCTTGCTGCCGCTCCCGTATGCGACTATGAGCGTCCTTGAGGACGATCTCGGGTACGTTGCGTCCGACGCGGAGCGCCGCCGGTGCTATTTCAACTTGTCGGCCCTGCGGGCAAACCAGGTCACAACGGACCCCGACCTGTTCGCGGCGTACTACCAGATCGCCACCCCGGAGCGGGTCGCGGCGGTATGTCGCGCGGATGCGGGAGGAATGCGAGAGCGGCTCACGCTGCAAGCCCTGTTCGCGATGGGCGGACGCCCGGATATTGAGATGCTGGCCGACATCGCCTGCCTGGACGTTGCGGACGTTACGGCGGCGATGAGCACCTACGGGCGCCTGGGCGCGATCATTCGATGCGAGGAAACAGGAGTGTTTGAGATCAACTACGAGCTGCTCAGGGCGGTGGATATGGAGGCAGAGCAATGACGAAGCGAATAGGAACGGTCGGCCAGAGCGTGACGGCGGACACAGACCGCTTGGCCCGCGGCCTGGCTGACGCTGAGCGGCGGGCGCAAGAGTTTGCGGACAGGGTGGCGGTGCGCGACGCAGAGGACGAGAACGATCGCAAACATCCCGCCGAAGCGGCGGAAAAGGAGGCTGGCTAATGGGCAGGCGAGAAAAGAACAGCACGCGCGTGGGCGGGGTCCATGTCGATGTCGATGCGGATACGACCGGGCTCGACCAAAGCCTGACCGAGGGTGAGCAACGAGTAGAGCAGTTCGCGGACAAGGTAGCGACCGAAACGAAGAAAGCGGGCGGGTCGTTCAGTGCAATGAGCGACCGCATCTCCGCGGCGATCGGCAAGAAAATCGGCGCCCTCACGAGCCTGCTCGGATCGGTCACAGCCGTGGTCGCCGTGTTCACCCTGTTCCTCGTCATCGGCAAAAAGGTCGGCGATATGCTCTTTCGCACCGCCGACACCGCGAAGCAACTGGAAATCAGAATGAATGCTGTGGAGGCGGCCACGGAGCGGTACGTCCGGCTAGTGATCGCGTCTATCCCGCCGGGCGAGGATCCGCTTGCGCTCAAGGCGATGTTGGCGAGGCTCGTAGAGCTCCAGGCGGAGATCGCCAAGACACAGGAAGAGCTTGATGCGTTCGTCTTCTCCGGTGCCAGCGCTCCCAGGGAGGGCATGCTGAGGGAGCGGATATCCGAACTGCGTGCCGAAGAGAAAAAGACCATCGACCTGTCGGAAGCGTTTAGGAAAAGAGCCGAAGCCGCGACCACCGCAGAGAAGAATAAGGCGAAGGAGGAGGCCACGCGGGAGCGCATAGCGCAGATCGAGCTGGAGTCTCGAATACTTGAGGAGTCCCTGCTGGCCCTGATTCAACGCGCACAGGCCGAAACGATGCGCGCTCAAGAGGTGATCAGCAGAATGATCGCGGAAACCGAGGACGAGGGAATCAAAGAGGCGCTGCGCAAGCGTCTTGAGGTGGAGGCGACAGTCGGCGCGGCCCGCGTATTCGCTTTAGAAGAGGCCCATCGCAAAGAGGCGGTGCTAGAAGAGAAGTCCGAGCGGAAGAGGCAACAGGCGATCGAGAAGCAAGCCAATGCCACCGCCACCGCGATGGCGAACGCGCTCACCTCTGTCCTCAACCGCGGTATCGCCACCAG
>JADFOF010000005.1 GCA_022563015.1 Planctomycetota bacterium | reverse complement strand
ACGCCCGAGCCACAGCACAACCTCAGCCTGTCCCGAAAGACCGAGCGAGACCGCTGCAAACAAGAGCCCGCCCGCCTGCAACGCGAGTCCAGCACCGAGGCGCTCGGCGTCCGATGTCGGCACCTCGCGCAGCACGCGCAGATGGCTCGCCAGCAAGTTCCACCCCAGCAGTGTCGCTGCGACCCCAGCCATGGGTGCCATCCAGTTCGGCACTGTCTGGCTCCAATAGAAAAGGAAAGCTCCGAGACTCGCGCACCAGGCTGTCGTGCTGAAACTGACCAGAACCGCCCGAACCCGCTTCCACTTGAGCGGCTCGCTGAGGCAAATCGGCTCGTAGGTTCCGCTCGACCCACGCGCAGCGGCAAAGAGTTCGCCATGCACCATCACCCACACGATCGCCACAAAGGCAGTCCCAAACACATAGGTCGCCGGGGTCGCGATCCCGATCGCCCAGACCCCGCCGATGACCATCGTCGCCCACCAGACGAGTGACCGGAGCACAACAAACGTTCCTCTGAGCCACCCCGACAGCCCAAGCCCGACACCGAGCAGCATGAGCAGATAGGCCGGAACCATCCAGGGGCTTGGTTCGTCGTCAAACAAAAGGAACAACGCCATGTAGCCGCCAACAAGAGAGAGAACCGCGACGGAGACCAGCCTCGCCCGTGCGCTCAAGGCGATCCCCATCCCCGCGCACAGGGCCAACAGCACAAACGCCGGCACTGTGCCCAATAGCTCAAACCGGCCATACGCGGCGAGCGTCGATGCGTACATCGTCCCGAGCCCGGCTGCGGTAAACCCAGCCGACGCGAACGCGTTGATGCGGCGATAGACAACTTCACCCACGAGCAGCAAGAGCAGTCCAAAGCCCGCCCCGGAAATGCACTTCCAGAACGGTGACATACTGAACCACCCCTGCTCGAATCCATGCTTGAGGAAGAGACCCACGGCGAACACCACGAGCAGCGCCCCGATTGCGCCTAAGAACTTCATCCCGATCAGCCGCTCCCACTCCAGGGGCGGCCTCTTCGGACGGTCTACCTGAGCAAGGCTGGCAGACACGCGTTCCAATGCCGACTGACGAGCGGAAATGGAGGGCGGTACGGCAGCGCTCGCTTGCCGCGGTGGATCGGTGAGCGAACCGGGCGGCATGGCAGCAACCGGCTCCACAACCCGAGGTGGCGATGACGGCAATGACGGCAATGACGGCAATGACGGAGAAACAGGCTCAGCGGGCAGCGCGGGCTCCGTCGCTGCACCGCCAGGCTGAGCAGCGGTGTCCGAAGCCTCCTCGATCCTCTGTGCCGAGTCAGCCGCGTCCAGATCGGGCAGACCGAGCGCCCGTTCAATGCGAGCCAGTCGATCTTCCAGGTGCAGGAGTCTGTCTTGGGCGTCTTGTGAATCCAAAGCTTGTTCTCAATTTGTTAGTCTGTGCCAGGGGGGGTCCAGTATACCACAGACCCATGGATACCGCCATGCCAGTATTTTCACCCTCTTGTTCTCGAGCGAGGCGCGATCAAGAGGCCAGAAAATCGACTTTTTTCAGCGTTTTCCCAGAATTCTCTTGACGTGAAGACCCTCTTCGTGTCCAATGAGGGCGTAGGAGTCGAGAGAGGACTGGTGCGGGTTGCGCCCGGCGATGTCCTCTACATTTTGGTCTTTAGATTTGTTGCCGAGAGTTCCTTTCGGGAGCGGTCGCTGTCGCGTCTTCCGCCATGGAAAACGCACTTGCGTGTCGTTGCCCGGTTCGGCAGAGGTGTCAGCCCCTAACGGGGCATTGAGGAGAGACAGGATATGAGAAAAGGTATTTTGGTTTCGTTGATTGCAGTTGCGGGGATGGCGTCGGTCGCGTCCGCACAACCGTTCTTCGACGATTTCGACAGCTACACCAACGGGCAGAATCTGCACGGCGTAGGCGGGTGGTTGGGCTGGGACGGCGACCCCAATTCCGCCGGATTCGCCACCAATGCCCAGGCGAATAGCGCCCCGCACTCCCTCGCCATCGATGGTACGGCCCCGGCGGGCAATGTGTCGGATCTCATACAGGAGTTCTCAACACCTGGCACCGGTTCCTATACGCTCACGGTTGACACCTACTTCCCGAGGGACTCTACCGGCGCTCAGTTCTTCATCATGCTGAACAGGTACAGCGTCGGTGGCTCAAAGAACTGGTCAACGCAGACGCATTTCGACCACTCGACCGGGCTGGTCACGGAAACGGACTCGGGAATCCCGGTCAGCGGCAGTGTGCCGATTGTCTATGACCAATGGGTCCCAATCGAGATGGTGATCGATCTCGACCTCGATACGGTGTCCTTCTCCTACAACGGCGCGTCGCTGTTCTCCGGTCAACCGTGGTCGCAAGGCGGTGCGAGCGACATCGGGGCTGTTGATCTGTGGTCGAACTTTGCCAGCGTCATGTACTACGACAACTTCCGTCTTACGCCGGCGCCGTCCGCACTTTCGCTCCTGGCGTTGGGCGGCGTGCTGCTGCTTCGGCGGCGTCGCTGATCTGACGCCTCTCGACTGAGATCCGTCCGTTCTTCGGAACTCACCAGCCGACCCTGCTTGCAGGGTCGGCTGTCTTTTTGCCAGCACCAATCTCGCCCCTCCCCACCTCACCGCGACGATGCCTTTGCGTCCAGTTCTTCGAGCTTGAGCCGAACGCTCACGATGTAAGGCTCCTCGCCCTCGTCCCAGTGGCCATACGTCGTTGTGACGATCGTCTCGTCGGGCAAAACCACAACACCCGGATACGCGCAGTCCCACGGATTCCTGTTGTCCATCAGCCGCACGCGGTATTGCCCCTCTCGCCCCAGAGCCATGTCTTCGTACGTGCCCACCCAGGCGACCCAGTCACCACTCGTCTGGCTGTCGAGCGTGGTGTCACGCAACGAGCCGCGACCGGGAGGGAGCGAGGGTTCGCCAATGAACGGCGCGAATGCAACGCCCTGAGCACTCCCTGCCGGTCGTGCCTCGTCCATACTCCACCGCCCGGTACCCGGTTCTCGGCATAAAAACCACTTGACAGGGTTTCGTTCGGATGATACCCTAACATTATGCGATCTGAATGCGCCGACATGGAGGGCTCCCCCGAGGCGGTTCGGCGGCATCTGAGGGAGGTGATCCGGCGGGTTGAGCAGGGGGGTTCAGAGGTCCGGCTGGCGGATTCGTGCGTCCCGACCGGGTGGAACGCGGTGGACAGTGCGCTTGCGAACCAGGGTGCTGGAGCCGGTATAGGCGGGCTTGCGCGGGGGGCGGTGCACGAGTGGCTCGGGATCGGTGAGCACGGCACGGAGGCACCCTCCGAGCGAGAACGGGGCTGGATCCTGCCGATGTCGCTGCTCATGCACCTGGCCGCACGCGCGATCCGTGCCGCGGGCGAGGGAGAAGGAGGCGGACGGGCAGCGGTGTGGATCGGCAGCCGGTGCTGGCCCAGCCCGAGTTCGTTCGCTGGGGTGTACGCGGAGTTGCTCGGGCGGTCGATCTTTCTTGAGCCACGCGACAGGGCGTCGCGGCTGTGGGCGATCGAGTTGTGTCTGCGCAGCGGGGCGATTGGCGTGGTCGTCGCCGATGGCGCCCGGCTGGGCATGGCCGAGTCGCGCCGGGTTCAACTGGCGGCCGAGGCGGGGCTGGCTCGCGGCGGGGGCGGGATCGGGCTGCTCGCCCGGCCGGCGTGGGAGTGCGGGGCGATCTCGGCGGCGGCGACACGGTGGATGGTGCGGCGCGAGATCACGCCCGGCTCGGCCTCGTCGCACTCCCCACCGCGACCCAGGTGGAGCATCGAGCTGAGCCGGTGCAGAGGGTCAGCGTCACGGAGCGGCGCGAGATGGGTCCTGGAGGGAGGAGATGAAACGGGCGTTGTGTGTGTACCTGCCGATGTGGTCGATCGACCTGGTTCGGCGGCGGATGGTCGCGGCTTCGCGCGGTCGGCGTGATCGGCGCGCGCTGGTGCTGGTCGAGACCGACGGGCACGGGCAGCGTGTGGCGCGGTGCTGCGCGCGGGCCCGAAAGGCGGGCGTCACGACCGGGATGACGCTCGCGCACGCGCGGGCGCTCATGCCGATCGACGGCGTGCGCCTCGAACCGTTCGAGCCGGAACGGGACGACGCGGCCCTGCGGTCGCTGGCGCGGTGGGCGATGCGCTTTTCGCCCGTCGTGGCGGTTGATCCGCCGGACGGGCTGCTGCTGGACATCACCGGGTGCGACCGGCTGTTCGGCGGGGATCGCAGGCTGGTGGCGCGTGTCGGGGAGGCGCTCGATCGGCTCGGGTTTGCACACCGTGTGGCGGCGGGGCCAACGTTCGGGGTCGCGTGGGCCGTGGCGAGGTTCGGGGGGCAAGCACGGGCGGTGGTGGCCGACGACGGGGCGACGGAGGCGATGCGCCCGCTGCCGATTGCCTCGTTGCGGGTGGCAGACGAGACGGTCGAGGCGCTCGATGAGGTTGGCGTGACGCGGGTGGGCGAGGTGTTGGCGCTGCCGCGTTCGACGCTGCCGAGCCGATTCGGGGCGGAACTGCTGCTGCGGATCGATCAGGCGCTTGGGAGCGCGATCGAGACGATCGAGCCGGTGCGGCCGTCGCTCCCTGTTTCGGTCGAGCGCGTCTTTGACGGCCCCGCGACGCAGGCCGAGGCGATTGAGTTGGCTGCGCATGAGTTGCTCGGGGAGTTGTGCGAGAAGCTTGCGCGGCGTGAGAGCGGGGCTCGGCGGGTGACGCTCGAGCTGGACAGGTCGGATCTCGGGCCGCTCGCGCTGACGGTGACGCTCTCGCGTGCGAGCCGGGACGCGGGGCACCTGTGGGCGCTGTTGCGTCCTCGGCTGGAGCGGGCGGATCATGGGTTTGGGGTTGAGCGTGTGATGTTGCAGGCCTGGCCGATCGAGCGCCTGGCGCACGAGCAGATCAGTCGATGGCACGAGGGGCCCAGAGATCAAGAGGCGGAGCTTGGCCGATTGCTGGACACGCTGGTGAATCGTTTGGGGCAGCGCGGTGTGACGCGTGCGTCGGTGGTGCAGACGCATGTTCCCGAGCGAGCGTGCCGGCGTGTTGCGGCCACAGGCGCGGGAACGTCGCCCGGTGTGCGCACAGATGAGGTCGAGGCGCCGCCACGCCCCCCACTGCTGCTGACACCGGCGGAGAAGATTTCGGTGACAGCGCTGACGCCGGACGGCCCGCCGCGGCGGATCGGGTGGAGCGGTGGCCAGAGCGAGGTGACGGCGAGCCTCGGCCCCGAGCGGATCGCCGGCGAGTGGTGGCGGCGCGGGGAGCCGACGCGCGACTACTTCGCGGTGCAGGACGACAGGGGGCGGTGGCTCTGGGTGTACCACGAGCTCGAGACCGGGCGGTGGTTCCTGCACGGGCGATGGTCGTGAGGCCGCGTGTCATTCATGGAGGGAGCGGACATGCCTGATGTCCCGATGAGAACGTCGCACGAGCATCCGTTCCGGCTGCTGAGCCGGGCGATCGCGGCGGGATCGCGGAGGCCCGAATCTCGTGTGCCGAACCCGCCCGGCGCGACGGCGTACGCGGAGCTCGCGGTGACGACCAACTTCACGTTTCTCACGGGCGCGAGCCACCCGGAGGAGTTCGTGAAGCGTGCGGCTCAGTTCGGCCACACGGCGGCGGCGATCGCGGACACCAACACGCTCGCGGGGATCGTGCGCGCGCACGTGGCGGCGAAGGAGGCTGGCATCCCGCTGGCGATCGGGTCGCGGCTGGTGCTGCGGGACGGGCTGACGATGCTCGCGTTCGCGACGGACCGGGCGTCGTACGGTCGGCTGTGCCGGCTGCTGACGGTCGGGAAACGCCGGGCTGTCAAGGGCCGGTGCGACCTCGTGCTGCACGACGTGATCGAGCACAGCCAGGGGCTGCTGTGCGTCGTGATCCCGCCCAGCGCGATCGGCAGCGACTTCATGGACGCGCTGCGCGGACTGCGGAGCGTGTTCGATGATGATCGGGTGTCGCTGGCGGCGTGCCGGGCGTACCGGGCGGACGATGCGCAGCGGCTGGCGCAGCTCGGGGCGCTCTCGTCGCACGTGGGCGTGCCGCTCGTGGCGACGAACGACGCGCACTATCACGACCCGTCGCGGCGGGCGCTTCAGGACGTGGTGACGTGCATCCGGCACGGGTGCACGCTCGATGAGGCGGGCCTGCGGCTGCTGCCAAACGCCGAGCGTTGTCTCAAGCGACCGGATGAAATGGCCAGGCTGTTCGCCGGGTACGCAGGGGCGGTGGCGCGTGCGGCGGAGGTGTCGCTGCGGGCGTCGGCGTTCAGCCTGGACGAGCTGCGCTACGAGTATGCCCAGGAGACGTGCCCGCCGGGGCTGACGCCGATCGAGCATCTGACGGACCTGGCGCGGCGGGGGGCGGCCGAGCGGTATCCGGCGGGTGTGCCGGCGAAGGTGCGCGGGCAGATCGAGCACGAGCTGGCGATGATCGACGAGCTGAACTATGCGCCGTACTTCCTCACGGTGCACGACCTGGTCGTGTTCGCACGCTCGCGGGGGATCCTGTGCCAGGGGCGCGGCGCCGCGGCGAACTCGGCGGTGTGCTACTGCATCGGGGTGACGGCGGTGGACCCCGAGCGGATCGACCTGCTGTTCGAGCGGTTCATCAGCCGGGAACGCAACGAGCCGCCGGACATCGACATCGACTTCGAGCACGAGCGGCGCGAGGAGGTGATCCAGTACATCTACGAGAAGTACGGGCGCGATCGGGCGGCGCTGACAGCCGAGGTCATCACCTACCGCGGGCGGTCGGCGGTGCGCGAGGTCGGCAAGGCGCTGGGGCTGAGCCTGGACTGCGTGGACCGGCTGGCCAAGAGCCTGGACTGGTGGGACCGCGGGACGATCCTGCCGGATCGGCTGCGCGAGCTTGGATTGAATCCGCAGGATGCGACGCTCAAGCGCGTGGCGGCGCTGTCCGGTGAACTGCTCGGTTTCCCGAGGCACCTGTCGCAGCACGTCGGCGGGTTCGTGATCACCAAGCACGCGCTGAGCGAGTACGTCCCGATCGAGAACGCCGCGATGAAAGACCGCACCGTCATCGAGTGGGACAAGGACGACATCGACGCGATGGGCATGTTGAAGGTGGACTGCCTCGGGCTTGGCATGTTGACGTGTATTGGGAAGGCGATGAGGATGGTAAACTGTATGGGAGAGAGACGGAGAGATAAAGAGACGGAGAGACGAAGAGACGAAGAGACGAAGTGGGGAAGTGGGGAAGAGACGAGGACGGCGTCGGTAGGCTGCGAGGAGTTCAGCAATGGCGAATGTCAGAACGTTCCGCGACTTGATCGCGTGGCAGAAGAGTATGGAGCTTGCTCGAATACTCTATGTGGCGACCAGGGTGATGCCGAACGACGAACGATTCGGACTCACGAGCCAGATGCGGCGGGCGGCAGTTTCTGTCCCATCGAACATCGCCGAGGGGTTTGGACGAGAAAGCCGGGCGGATCTATTGAAGTATCTTCGCATCGTGAGAGGTTCACTGAACGAGGTGGCGACACAGTACGAACTCGCAACCAGCATGCAGATGATCCCGGCTCAACCGATGATCTCAGACCTCATCGAAGAAACGGATCGCGTCTTGCAAGGCTTGATCACGAGCCTGAAGAGCAAATCGCAAGCCAACGCGTAGACCCGCTATGCGACACAAACACTTCGTCTCTCCATCTCTCCGTCTCTTCCCCCACTTCGTCTCTCCGTCTCTCCGTCTCTCCGTCTCTTCCGTCGCTTCTTCTCCACACCATCCCCCCCGAAGACCCCCTCGTCTACGACATGATCTGCGAGGCCGACACCATCGGCGTCTTTCAGATCGAATCGCGGGCCCAGATGTCGATGCTGCCGCGCCTGCGACCTCGGTGTTTTTACGACCTGGTGATCGAGGTCGCCATCGTTCGGCCGGGGCCAATACAAGGGAAGATGGTGCATCCTTATCTCCGCCGCCGCGCTGGTGAAGAGCCCGTTGTCTATCCCAACGAAGATGTCCGCCGCGTGCTCGGCAAGACGCTCGGCGTGCCGCTCTTCCAGGAGCAGGCGATGTCGCTGGCGATCGTGGCCGCCGGATTCACCCCCGGCGAAGCGGACCAGCTGCGCCGGGCCATGGCTGCGTGGAAACGCAAGGGCAACGCGATCGCGAAGTTCGGCACGCGCCTCATCGAGGGCATGCTCGCCCGCGGCTACGACGAGGACTTCGCCAACCGATGCTTCGAGCAGATCAAGGGGTTCAGCGAGTACGGCTTTCCGGAATCGCACGCGGCGAGCTTTGCACACCTGGTGTACGTGTCGGCGTGGCTGAAGCGGCACCACCCGGCAGCCTTCGCAGCCGCACTCATCAACAGCCAGCCGATGGGGTTCTATGCACCCGCACAGATCGTGCGCGACGCCAAAGAGCATGGCGTCACAATCAAACCCATCGATGTGAACATGAGCGGGTGGGATTGCGTTTTAGAGAGCGACGGAGCGATGAAGGGAGGAGATGAAGAGACGGAGAGACGAAGAGACGAAGAGACGAAGTGGGGAAGGGAGATGGAGGGATGGCGGGGCGCGGGGGGTGGGAAGTTGGGATGGGGGGCGGGTGGGCCTGCGCTCCTGCTTGGGATGCGGCTTGTGAAAGGGCTCAGGCGTGAGGACGCCGATGCGATTGCCAGGGCTGTCGAACAGCACGGCCCGTTCACAACAATCGAGCACCTGTGGCGCGCCAGCGGGGCGACGGTCGGCGGGCTGCGTCGGCTGGCGCGGGCGGACGCGTTCGGATCAATGGGGCTGGATCGCCAGCGGGCGCTCTGGCACGTGCGAAACCTGCGGGACGAGCGGCTGGAACTGTTCGAGGCGGTCGCGTACGAGAAAGAAACGAGAAGTGTTTGTGAGCGGGAGGCATCCGAGCCTTCGCTCGCGGCGGGCTCAGACTCGGCGTCGGGGGAGGAGACGGTGGTGCTGCCCGCGATTCCTGCGCGGGCACGGGTGTCGCACGACTATGAGGCGACGGGCGTGTCGCTCAAGGGACATCCGGTGTCGTTCATCCGGGCGGAGTTGGCCCAGCGGGGAGTGATCACCGCTGCGGAGTTGGCCCACGAGCAGCGCTCGCCGGGCGGACACCCGGTGGCGGTCGGGGGGATCGTGCTGGTGCGCCAGCGGCCGATGACCGCATCGGGGATCGTGTTCATGACCATTGAGGACGAGACCGGGGTGTCGAACCTGATCGTTCGGCCGAGGGTGTATGAGCGGTTTCGCCGCGTGGCCAGGCACAGCGCGGCGCTGCTCGCCAGGGGGCGTGTCGAGCGGGCGCACAGCGTCGTGCACGTGATGGTGGAGTCGTTCGAATCCCTTGACGATCAGCTTGACCGCCTGCCGACGCGATCGCGGGACTTTCATTGAAGGCCGAGTCAGGCGACCCTCTGAAGAGAAGAAGCCTCCCGCCCGCGCCGGCTATCGACGCGACCGGCCGACGGACTGTGCGGCGTCACGGGCACGGGCGACCAGCATCTCGATCTGCTCGGGTCGGTTGTAGTCGTACGCACCGAGCACCTCGCGCTTCGGCCCGATGAGGAACAGCTTGCCCGGGTGCGCGATGTTGGGCATCGTGTCGCCGCCGGACAATTCGATCGGTTCCTCGTCTTCGAGATCGAGCACGAAATACCCGATCTCATCGCGGAGCATCGTGCGGGCGATGTCCGCTTTTTCAGCCTCGGCGAGAGGCTCGGTGAGCAGGAGCCAGCGGGACTCATCGATGCGAAACGTCTCGGCATAGGCCGCGAATCGTTCGGGCGTGTCGCGCACCGGATCGATGCTCATGCTGACGAAGCGCAGGCCGCTCCCGACGGTTCGATTGCTCATTCCGACCAGCACGCTCGTCATCGCCGGGCATTGCAGGGGGCAACTGGTGAAGATGAAGTCGAGGATGGTGACTTCGCCCTCGAAGACCGTCTGATCGATTACCATGCCGTTCTGATCGACGAGCGTGAAGTCCGGGATGATCGTGCCGTCCCAGCCCTGATCCGGGATGAGCGCCGTGGACTTCGACCGCGGGCCGAGGCGCACGACCGCGAACAGCGAGGCGCCGGCGATGACGGCGGACGCGGTGGCGGCGATGATCAGCACGCGAATCATGCGAAGAACTTTCTGCCCATGGCCTCGGCGACCATCACGAGAAGAAGGATCGGCAGGTGGATCACCGACCAGATGAACGCGGCGCGGGCCGCCTCGCGCGTGCGCACGATGATGAACCTGACGATGAAGCCCAGGAAGATCAGCCCCAGGAGCAGGGCGACGGCGGCGTACACACCACCCAGCCAATCGCTCAGAAACACCGCCGGGGCCAGCGACACGGGGATCAAACAGATCGTCCACACCAGCATCGCCGCGAAGGTGCTGCGCCCGGTGAGATCGACCACCGGCAGGACACAGTGCCCGCCCGCGGCGTAGTCATCGCGGTACATCCAGGCGATGGACAGAAAGTGCGGGATCTGCCAGACGAACATGATCAGGAACAGGGACCACCCGGCCGGATCGGCCAGCGCGCCGATGCCGACGGCCTTGGACGCGGCGGCCCACCCGATCAGCGGCGGCAGCGCGCCGGGCACGGCTCCGATGATCGTCGAGACCGAGGTTCTCGGCTTGCTCGGCGTGTAGATCAAGAGGTAGCTGAAGATGGTGACGGCGGAAATGATCGCGGGCACCGGGCCGCCGGAAACCAGCAGCACCACGAGCCCGACCATGGCCAGAGAGGCGCCCCATGCGAACACCTCGCCGGGCGCGAGTTGGCCTCGCGGCAGCGGGCGCGAGCCGGTCCGCGTCATGCGGGCGTCGCGGTCGCGCTCCATCCACTGGTTGAGCGCGTTGGCGCCCGCGGCCGAGCACGCTGTGCCGATCAGACATCCCAAGGCCGTCAGGAGCAGATCCCACGCGGCCCAGTTGTGCGAGACGGCGGCCAGGGCGAACCCGACGCCGGACGTGATCGTGACCAGGCGCGTGATCCCCGGCTTGGTCGTCTCGATCAGAGCCGCCAGCGTGCTCTCGGTCCACTGGACATCGGAGGAGGCAACCGCTTCGATCGGGCTTGGCACGAACGGGGTCTCCGGTGAACGGGTGTGCTCCACGCGCTGTGTTCGGCTTCGTGGGGGCCCATTGTAGTCTGGGTGTGCACCTGTGCCCGCGGGGCCGAAGCCGAAGCACTCAGAGCGAAACCACGCATTGACTCTGCCGGGACGGAGGCAACCATAGCGTGGCAGGTTTGGCCCCATGTGGACATGCCGACAGCGGAATATCGCAGTCCCGGTAGCTCAGCGGATAGAGCAGCGGTCTTCTAAATCGCAGGTCGCAGGTTCGATTCCTGCCCGGGACGCTTCTTGATTCGTGCCGAAAACACAGCGCTCGCCGCGATTCCAGCCCTCAACGACGCGGCGTCCAGGTGCACATGTGCGAACTCCAGAGGACTGGTTCTGCACGCCGAGCGGCGCCAGATTTGCACCCCATCGGACTTGCGGATTCCGGCCCGCCGGCCTCGGGTGTCGTGGCCCGCCGTACACTCCCCCATGGCGAGGGCACCCATCCTGCGGCACTGCGCCGCGATCACGCGGCGGCTGTTCACACGGCGGCGGCTCAAGTGGTCGGCGCTCTGCACAACTGGATCGATAATGATCGTCGCTGTCGGTTCGGTGTTTCTCGCATTCACGCACATTTGGATCACGCCGGATTCCGAGAATTGTGTACAAGTTCGAGCCGGGACTGTGATGGTGCTTCACTTGCCACGGAGCCCTGGCGATCCCGGGGGTGTCATCAGCTATATTCTGGGTTCGGATTCGGGATTGACAACAGGTGATGCTGGAGAGGTGAGATGGCGGTTCAGCTACGACACAGCTCCCGACGCTGCTTGGGAGGTTGTCATTCCGTTGTGGCTCCCCCTCCTTCTCTTGTCCGCGCCCACCGCGTGGCTCTGGTGGACCGACCGCAAAGTTCCACCCGGCCACTGCCTCCACTGCCGGTACGACCTGCGCGGGCTGGACGGCGGCGTGTGCCCGGAGTGTGGGAACCCGATGGAGTGCAAGACATGAAGATCGCGCGACAGCCCGAGAGCAGGTCCGCTGTTCTGCAACTCATCTTTCTCTTTGTGTGCCTGTTTCTGGGTGCGAAGCTCACCGACTCGTACGGAGAATCTGTTGCGTCGGTACTCTCGATTGAATGGGAGTTGGGTCGGACGGTGATCTGGGTGCTTCTGTCATGCGCGGTCGGCATTATCTTGGCCTCGCTTCGACTTGGCTACTTGGCCGTTCGTCGTCGATCGGGCGATAGCACATGACCGCCGCTGTCGCCCCCAACATCCTCGATTGCATCCGCGTCCACATGTGGCTGCACGCGGGGTGCTGCCACCAGTCCGAGTACCTGGGCCGGCGTGTTCCGGGTCGTGCCGTCGCCAGCAACCGCGACGCTGCTTGTGCTCGGCGCGGTGATGCTCAGGCGACGACGGCGAGCGGTATAACGCTCCACAACGAGCCGCGACCGGGAGGGAGCGGTCCTTCGACAATCAATATCGCACTCGTCGCGCCCCGGAAGCACTCCCTTCCGGTCGTGCCTCGTCCAGCGCGACTCCCGGTGAGCCCTACGCCAGCGCCGCGGCTGCCGCGTCCACGTCGCTCACGCCGAGTATGAGCGTTGACGACGAGGCGATCCCGCTCGTGCCGTAGACGTATTGGATGTTCACACCCGCCCTGGCCAGTGTGCGGCTGATCCGCTCGAGTTCGCCCGCACGGTTGATCGGGCGGACCACGATGACGCGTCGCGTGACGAAGCTGTAGCCGGCGTCCTTGAGCGCCCGCCGCGCCGCCGTCGGCGACGACGCCACCAGCCGCGCCCACCCACAGTCCGCGTTGTCCGTGACCGAGATGCCGATGATGTTCACCTTGGCCCTTTTGAGGCACCCGCACAGCTTGGCCAATGCCCCGGGCTTGTTGTCCATCGCCACACACAACTGCGTCGCCTTGGTCATGGTTCGTCTCCTTCATCCCGCCCCCCCTCCGGTGTCCATGCCGGTGCAGTCTAACGGATGTCGGGTCGCCACACCAAGTCAGATGCCCTCTTCGCCGCGGGCCCTATCCTGTCCCCATGCTCAGGTGCGCCCTGGACACCGGGATCGAGCGGGTTGTGGTGGGCGGCTTCGCGATGCCGCTGGGCGTGAAGCCGACCGAGCCCATCCACCCGGCCCCGGGCTACGTCGTCGATTTCGAGGCGGCGGACGGCAACGACGAGGAGGGTGACTGGGAGGCTTGGCCGGACCGGTACGTGTTCGAGGCGACGATCTCGGCCAAGCGACTGCCGGCGCTGTGCCGCATGCTGTTTGCACTTCTGCCCGGCCGGGTGTACCCGATCCTGGATTTCCTCGGTCACGACGCGCACCGAGAGATCGACCCGTACATCGCCTACGAGCCGGTGGGGCTGGACCGATTCCTTGAGGGGCTGAGCGCCTTCGCGCCGTTTTTGTTCGAGGACGGGATGTGCGGGTTCGGGGCGATGTGCGACCGCCCGTTCATCTATATCTTCGTCGACGAGCACAAGGTGCTGACACTGCGGGTCGAGGCCGGGGCCGACGGCCGGGGCCGGGAGAGAATCGAGCGGGTGCTCTCGACTTTCGGCCTGACCGAGATCGAAGAGCCCGCCGGGGTCGATGCCGCCGCACACGAGCATCGGAGCGTGCTCGTGGCCCCGTCCGACCGTGCGGACCTGCTCACCGCCGAGGAGATCGTTGAGGTTCTGCGGGATCACTGGCAACTGACGCTGAACGTCGACGCCGATCAGAATCTCGATGACGATGGGAAGGAACTCGGGCTGACCCACTGGCGGTGCCTGGTTCGGTGCAGCCCGGCCGAGGACGGTGTGGGCGCGAGGCCGAGCCCACCGGTCGGCGGACGCTACGCGGAGGTGCTGCTGACGGCGGACTGTCTCGGGCGGGCGGAGGAAATGGCCCTGGATGAGGTGGAGCGATTGGTCGGCGGCAGCGATCCGGCGGGCGAGATCGTCACCGCGGACCGGGTCACCGGGGCTCAGATGGCCGAACTGCTCGCACCGATGGGACAAAGTGTGGAATCGCCGGCGGAAGAGCGGATCTTTCTCGGTCGTTGGCTCGAATAGTTGGCCCGCCGTGGGTCGTGGTTGTGGAGCCAAGTACCCAGCCGAATCGGGCACGCGAGATGGCCCGCGACGCCCCATGAAACCACGGGTTCCGTGGTGAGCACCGCCCCCCACCTGCTGCTGTACGGGCGTGTTCGGCATTGATTCCAGGCCAAGCGTTTGCGTTTGAGCCGTATGTTGGATATGTTTCGCCTCCCGGGGCCGCCCGGACAGACCAGCGAGAAGCCGATTGTCGGCAGCGAAGAAACGAAGTTCGGTCCGACCCTGATAAGACGCGAACGAACGGGACCGAGTCGGGCTCGCCCGAAGGACCACCCTCGACCGCCAGCCGGATTACCCCGCCACACCGCCGACCGCCCTGAACCGGTCGCGAGACTTGGAGATTGGAATGTTTGAGCACGTGAATCGAACGATCGCCCCGACGTTGGCCCTGGTGTTGGCGGCGGCCGCCTTCCAGACCGCCCGGGCCGTCCCACTCGGGCTGGCCGGACCGGAAGATCCGATCCAGCCGGCGGCTGTGGACGGACAATCGAATGAGCAGGCACTGCTCAGGGTGCACCAGTTGCTCAGCGAGGGGCGGTGCGTCCGCGCACGTGCGTTGGCGATCTCGCTGATCGGGGACGCGTCGCGGCGGCTCACCGAGCCGCAAGACATCGAGGCCCACGAGCTGATCGTCTCGGCCGATGATCGCATCAAGCGGATGGACCCTCTGGACGTGAGCGTGCGGCTGGCCGATATAGCGCTGGAAACGGGCGATATGGCGACAGCGCTTCGGCACGCCCAGGCCGTGACGGCTCATGCCTCGGCGACGGCCGAGCAGGCCTCGGACGCGGAGCGGATTCTGGGCCGGATCGACGCCGGGCGCCGAGAGCTGGCGCCGCTGGTGCCGGCGACGATCGCGCAGGTCCACCGGGACTTCGAGAATCGCCGGTACGCCGAGGCCAAGAGTGGTCTGGACGCGATCCACCGCTCGGCCATTGTGCTCACCGACGAGCAGAGCGATGTTGTGGCGATGTACCGCTCGATGATCGTCAGCCGCGAGGAAGTGCGGGGCGAGCCGTTCGCCTTCACGACCGTATCGCTCGGGATGCTCCAGCCGGACGTGGTGACCCGGCGCAGTGAGCCCGAGGGCCAGCCCGAAGAGGAAGCCCAGCCGGAACCGCCACCCGCCCCGGAACTCGAAGAGCTCCCCGACGCGCAGCCTGAGGTCGAGGCCCAGCCTGAGCAAGCACCCCCGCCTCAGCCCGAGCCGCTGGTCGGCGACCTCATCCAGGTCGCGATGACCGCCGAGGCCATGGGCATTCTGGGCGAGGCGAATCGGGCGTTCGAACGCAACGAGTGGGTCACCGCTCAGACGAAGTACCGGCAGCTGCAGGATGAGTTCCTCAGCTACCTCACCGACGAGCAGCGCGGACTGATCAGCAACCGGCTTGCGCAGGCGGCGATCGAGCTGAATCAGCCCGCACCGGGCGAGATCGGCCCGGCGATCGATCGCGCCGAAGCCGTGCGAAGTCAGACGCGTGCGGAGTTCGACCACCTCATGAACCGCGCCAACGCGGCGTTGCGCACGGGAGACATCAGCAGCGCCCGAGCGGCCCAGGCGGAGGCCCGACTCATCATCAACGGACGACGGCAGTACTTCAACGAAGATCAGTACAACGCGTTCGACCGCCAGGTGGAGCAGCTCCGCTCACGTCTTGACGCCGCCGAAAACCAGTTGGCCCAGGCGGAAAGAAGGCGTCAGATCGACGCGCTCGAAGGGGATGCCGCCGACACCAAGAAGCGAATCGCCGAAGTGCGCAGGCACAAGATCGACGAGTACATCGACCGCGCCCGCTCGTACCAGGCCGAGGGTCAGTATGAAGAGGCGCTTCAGACCATCGAACGCCTGCTCTTCCTCGATCCGAACAACCCGTCGGGATTGCTCCTGCGAGACGTCTACCGCGACATCCTGATCTTCACGCGGGCCATGCAGATCCAGACCGAAAAGCGGTACAAATACGCGACGATGCACCTGGACAACTCCGACGCGGCGATCCCACCGCCGGGTATCGTGAACTATCCAGATCAATGGCGCATGATCTCGCTCAAGCGCGGGGAGCCCTCCTCGTTCCAGGACTCGCCCGAGAACGCCGCCATCTACGCCGACCTTCGGACGCAGCGGATCGCGTCGATCGCGCTGACCGACAACACGCTCGAGGAGGTCGTCGAGTACATCGAGACCGTCACGAGCCACAATGTCGACGTGGACTGGGGCGAACTGGCGACGGTCTCGATCCAGCCCGAGACGACGGTCTCACTTTCACTGAACAACGTGACCATCGAGACCTTGCTCGACCGTGTGCTGGATAAGGTCAGCCTGGACGATCTCAGCCGGGCGGCGTGGGAGGTGCGCGACGGCATCATCACCATCTCGTCCGACCAGGCGATCCGCAAGCACACTCACCTGCATATCTACGACATCAGAGATATGCTGCTCGACACGCCAAACTACGAAGAGGTGCCCGAGATTGACCTCCAGCAGGCGATGCAGCAGAGTTCCGGCCGCGGCGGCGGCGGCAGCTCGCAGAGCCCCTTCAATCAGGACCAGGACGACGATGACACGGATCGTCGCACGCTGGAAGACCGCACGCTCGAGATCATCGACATCATCACCACCAACGTCGATTTCGAGGGGTGGGTGGAGAACGGCGGTGAAACGGGCAATATCCAGAACTGGAACGGCAACCTGATCATCACGAACACGGTCTCGAACCACGCGCAGATTCACGGCCTGCTCCAGCAGCTGCGGGCCGTGCGCGCCATGCAGATCAACGTCGAAACCCGGTTCCTGCTCATCAACCAGGACTTTTTCGAGCAGATCGGATTCGATCTGGACGTGTACTGGAACGCCAACAACAACCAGTTCCGGGCCGCGGTCGCGAATGATCCGACGCTCCTGCCCTCCGACTTCTTCGATTTCGGCGGCGCCACGAACCCGGGGCGTTCGCTCACCGGCGCGCAGGCGCCACTGGCCCCGACAACAGCACCAGCGAATACGGAAATAACCCAGGGGGTCATCAACCCCAGATCCTTCAGCATCATCGGAATGCCACAGAACTCGCTGGGCCTGGCGGAAGCGCTCATCCCCGCGGCGGGCATCGCCAGCAGCGTGCTGAGCGGGGCGCCCGCGCTGGGCATCGCCGGGCAGTTCGTTGACGACATTCAGGTCGACTTCCTCGTCAAGGCGACGCAGGCCGACCGGCGATCGGTGGCGCTGACGGCCCCGCGACTGACGTTTATGAACGGGCAGATCGCCAACATCTTTGTCGCAACGCAGCAGGCCTACATCTCCGACCTCCAGCCCGTCGTCGCGGACTCTGCCGTCGGGTTCGACCCAACCGTCGCCGTGGTCACCGAGGGTGTCACGATGCTCATCGAGGGCGTGATCAGCTCGGACCGGCGGTACGTCACGATGAACGTCGACGTTGGGATCTCGCGGATCGACGGGTTCGCCACGCAGCCGGTCACTGCGGTCGCCGGCGGACAGCTCGTCAACTCCGCGGACACCGCCTCGTTCATCCAGTTGCCGCAGGTGACCGTCACGCGCGTCCGGACCTCCGTCACCGTGCCTGACCAGGGCACCGTGCTCCTGGGCGGTCAGCGGCTGACCACGGAGTTCGAGGTCGAGACCGGTGTCCCGGTCCTCTCAAAGATCCCGATCCTGAACCGGTTCTTCTCCAACCGGATTAAGTCTCGCGACGAGCAGACGCTGCTCATCCTCATCCGGCCGACCGTTCTCATCCAGAGCGAACTCGAAGAGAGCTTCGAGCCCGGGCTGAACAGCCTGCTGCGATCGGGATTTGGCGGCTGAGCGGGACGACCGCGGATCGCGGCGATTGGCAACGGCTGTGCGGTTCCCCCTGGCGCCGCATGCCCGGGACAGCCGCCCGATCCGGACCCGCGGACCCGATGCGACGCACCGGACGATCCCGTGCTAGACTGACGGCGGCAGTTCCGCAGCGCGCTGTCCGCTGACCAGCCGGTGCTCTGCGGAGTCACGGTCGACTCCGCCTCCGGGACGCCCCGAGGAGCCGCACATGCCGTCCGACGAATCCCGACTGAGGATCAAGAATCAAGATGGGGTCACCCAGATCGAGTTCATCGATCGAAACATCCTGGATGAGGCCAACATTCAGCAGATCGGCGACGAGTTGGCGGCGATCATCGACGCCAGCAGCTCCCCCAGGCTGCTGATCAGCTTCGCCAACGTCGACCACCTCTCGTCCGCCGCATTGGGCACGCTGATTACGGTCAATAACAAGATCAAGGCCAAGGGCGGCATGCTCCGTCTGGCGGACATCGATCCCCAGATCTATGAGGTGTTCGTCATCACCAAGCTCAACCGGATCTTCGAGATTCATGACACCGTCGAAAACGCGGTGTCCAGCTTTGGGTGATCGCTTCCTCGGCAGCGAGATCGTGCAGAAGCCGCTCGCCTCTATATGTTGAGTTATGGCCAAAGACATGAGCCAGCCCTTCGAGTCCGCCGCGATCCCCATTATTAATGACCGCGCCCAAATCGACGCTGTCCGGGAGCAGCTCGTCGACATACTCGAGCGGTTCGGGTACGGGAAGTCCTCGGCGTTCGCGATTCGGCTCGCGGTTGAGGAGGCACTGAACAACGCGTTCACGCACGGCCACCGCGATCTCCCTTCCGACGAGCCGGTCACGATCCAGTACCACGTGTGCCCGGACGAGGTGCGCATCGTGGTGGCAGACGGCGGCCCGGGATTCGATCCCGACGCCATCCCCGATCCAACCCTGGATGAGAACCTCGAAATCCCCAGCGGCCGGGGGCTGCTGCTGATGCGCGCCTACATGCGATCAGTCGAGTTCAACGCCGTGGGCAATGTGGTGCAGATGGTGTACCGCCGGCCGCCCGACGATGCGTCCGACCCGTGACGCCCAGCCTGCACAGAACAGCGGGATCATGGTCCGCGTCCGTGCAAAGGGGCTTGGGCGCGTTCCCTTGCGGCATCTGCGGGCTTGCCTCGACATTCTGGTCTTTGTACGGGTGTCCGTGCAGACGGAACAGGGCGACGAGGTCGAATTCGTCCGCAATCAGGCTGCCCGGCGGACGAGAAGAGGCTATAATTGTTTGGAATGATTCTAAGGCTCATTTGGGCCCGATACTTGAATCCGGATGACTGTTCGGGTCCGGCCGGTCAAGACGGGCCCGGGAGATATGCCGCCGATGATCGACCAATCCACGACACGACCGACCATCTACTTCGACCACGCGGCCACAACCCCGTGTGACCCTCGTGTGGTCGAGGCCATGCTCCCCCATTTCACCGATGTGTTCGGGAACCCCGGGAGCCGAAACCACAGCTTCGGATGGGCCGCCGAGCGCGCTATTGACACCGCCCGGCGCCAGGTCGCCGATCTGCTCGGTGCCGACCGCAAGGAGATCATCTTCACGTCCGGCGCGACGGAATCGAACAACCTGGCGATCAAGGGGGCGGCGGCGATGTACCAGAAGGCGCCGGCCGGCTCGCCGTCGCGGGGCCACATCATCTCCTGCATCATCGAGCACAAGGCCGTCCTCGACCCCTGTCAGCGCCTCGAAAAGGAGGGCTTCGACGCCACGTTCCTGCATCCGGGCGCGGACGGCGTCATCACGGCCGACATGGTCCAGTCCGCGATGCGCGACGACACCATCCTCGTCACGCTCATGTGGGCCAACAACGAGATCGGGGTCATCAACGAGATCCCCGACATCGGCGCGCTGTGCCACGACCGAGGCGTGGTCTTTCACACCGACGCGACGCAATGGGTGGGCAAGATGCCCGTCAACGTCAAGACGGACAACATCGACCTGCTCTCGTTGTCGGGGCACAAAATCTACGGGCCCAAGGGCGTCGGCGCCCTGTACGTACGCCGGCGGCGACCGCGCGTCCGCCTGGTCGCGCTCCAGGAAGGCGGCGGGCAGGAGCGGGGCTACCGCTCGGGCACGCTCAACGTCACCGGCATCGTCGGGCTCGGAAAAGCCTGCGAATTGTTCATGAACGAGATGGACGACGAGCGAGAACGCCTGTACGGGCTCCGCAAGAAGCTGGAAGCGACCATCACCAGCCGTCTCGACAACGTGCAGATCAACGGGCACCCCGACAAGCGCCTGCCGCATCTCACGAACATCTCGTTCGGGTTCGTCGAGGGCGAGTCGCTGATGATGGCGACCAAGGAGATCGCGATGAGCTCCGGATCGGCGTGCACGTCGGCGTCGCTCGAACCGAGCTACGTGCTCAAAGGGCTCGGGATCGGCGACGATCTCGCGCACAGCTCCTTGCGCATGAGCCTCGGCCGCTGGACGACTCCTGAAGAGGTCGACTACGCCGCCGACGCGATCGTTGAGGCGGTCGTCAAGCTCCGCGCCCTGAGCCCTCTGTACGACATGTACAAGGAAGGCATCGACATCACCAAGATCGAGTGGGCCGCCCACTGATCAGACGAAGCGAGTTTCACACATCACACACCGCGAGGTGACCCATGGCATACGGCGACAAGGTCATAGACCATTACGAACATCCACGGAACGTCGGAAATTTCGGCACGACGCAGGAGGTCAAGAAGAACCCGCAGATCGGCGTCGGGCTCGTCGGCGCCCCTGAGTGCGGCGACGTCATGCAGCTGCAGATCAGGGTCGACGCCGAGACCGGGCTCATCGACGACGCCAGGTTCAAGTGCTTCGGGTGCGGGTCGGCCATCGCGTCGAGCTCGCTGGCGACCGAGTGGCTCAAGGGCAAGACTCTCGATGAGGGCATGGCGATCAAGAACACGCAGATCGTCGAGGAGCTCAGCCTCCCGCCCGTGAAGATCCACTGCTCCGTTCTCGCCGAGGACGCCATCAAGTCCGCGATCGAAGACTACAAGAACAAGAACGGGATCCAAACA
This sequence comes from Planctomycetota bacterium, assembly GCA_022563015.1. Lineage (GTDB taxonomy): Bacteria > Planctomycetota > Phycisphaerae > Phycisphaerales > UBA1924 > JADFGU01. The sequence goes on along the minus strand of JADFOF010000005.1, from coordinate 9,750 downwards.
ACGGAAACTAAGGCCGCCTCGGCACACTGAGACCGAGGCGATAGGAGCCGGCCCGCCATTCCCGGCTGAGCCTTCCAGGAGCATCGCATGAGTGAAACCGTAGCGGAAAACGCCGTCCTGATCACCGAGAATGCCGCTCGCGAGATCCGCAAGATCATCGAGGAGCAGGAACTGGACGCAAGCAAGGTCCGGCTGCGCGTGGGCGTCAAGGGGGGGGGGTGCTCCGGGTTCAGCTATGTCCTGGATCTCACCGAGACCGAGAAGGAAACCGACGAGGTCTTCGAGCAGGAGGGCATCAAGATCGTCTGCGACCCCAAGAGCATGCTCTACCTTGGCGGCACGACCATCGATTTCAAGGACGAGATCATGGGCCGGGGCTTCGTCTTCCAGAATCCGAACGCCAGCACGACCTGCGGGTGCGGATCGAGCTTCGCGGTCTGATCGCGTCGGTGGGTGGGGCCAGATAAAGCGGTCCCGGCGGGCGGTGCCCGCTTTTTTGGGATTTTTTGGACTTCACCACTTGTTCCGACAGGTGGCTTGTTGGTATTCTGAACACGTCCGAGGGCAACGCTCCGGACCGATCGGTGTGGCGCCGGCGAAATGGACGGACGGACCCACCGCCGGCGAGGGCGTGCCGACGGGCAGAGGGTGAAGTTGGAATCGCGTCGGTCCGCTGGACCGGATCAGCCGTGAGCGGGCGCGTCGCGGGAAAGGATTCGATGGCCCAGGCAGCGATGCCGCCGGAGACGATGCAGGGGTATTCCCCGCCGACCGTTACTCAGTTCAGTGTCTTTCTGGATAACAAGGTCGGGAAGTTGTTCGACCTGCTCGAGGCGTTCTCGAACTCCACCTGCCGCATCTGTGCGATCAGCGTCCACGAGGCGAGCGACCACGCCGTGGTCCGTCTGGTGACAAGCCGATCCGCCATCGCCCAGAAGATCCTGAACGATCACAAGCTGCCGTACTCTGACACGGACGTGCTGGTGGTGGAGCTCTCGCACGGGCACACGCTCTCGTCGCTGTGCCTCAGCCTGCTGGGCGCGGAACTGAACATCCACTTCGCGTACCCGATGATGCTTCGGCCCAACGGCACGCCGACCATCGCCCTGGCGGTGGACGACCCCACGCTCGCCGGTCAGATCCTCCGTCGCAAGGAGTTTCGCCTCTTCGGCGAGGCGGATCTGGAATATGATGCGTGATTCAGTGCGGGTACGAGCCCTCCGCGCGAGCGGAGCGTCCTCTTGGCGCCGCACGTCGAACACTCCGTGCTCGCGCCCGGGCTCGTCCATCGCGCTCCACTGCGCGTGCCCAAGTGAATAATGGGAACGGTGTGATTCAGTTCGACCCATGCGCGGCGAGCCAGTGCTCGGCGTCGATGGCGGCCTGGCAGCCCATGCCCGCGGCTGTGACCGCCTGACGATACCGAGCGTCGGCGATATCCCCGGCGGCGAATACGCCCTCGATGTTGGTGCGGCTGGATCGGTCGCCCAGGATGACATATCCGGCGTCGTCGAGTTCGACACCCGACCCTTCGAGAAACCCCGTTGCCGGCGTGTGCCCGATCGCGACGAACAGCCCGCGAACCTCGAGCGTGGACCGCCGGCCATTCGTCGTGTCCTCGACCTCAAGACCGGTGATCTTCTCGTCGCCGAGCACGTCGACGACGACCTTGTTCCACATCACGTCCGCGTTGGGCTGGGAGAGGAAGCGCTGCTGCATGATCTTGCTGGCGCGCAGCCGATCGCGGCGGTGGATGACGGTGACCTTCGAGGCGTACTTGGTGAGGAACACCGCCTCCTCCATCGCCGAATCTCCCCCCCCCACCACCGCCAGGTGCTGGTCCTTGAAGATGGGCAAGGCTCCGTCGCAGACGGCACACGCGGAGACCCCGCCACCGGACTGCGCCAGTCGGAGCTCGTTTTCGAGCCCGATCCAGTTGGCGGTGGCCCCGCTGGCGAGGATTACGGCGTTGGCGCGCACGGTTTCGCCGGCCGAGTCGTGGAGCGTGAACGGCATGGTGCTGAAGTCACACGTGACGATGTCCCTGCCGACGACCGTGGTCCCGAAGCGTTCAGCCTGCTTCTGAAACATGGCCATCATCTCGGGGCCCGAGACCGCCTCGGGGAACCCGGGGTAGTTCTCGACATCGGTTGTGAGCATGAGCTGCCCGCCGGGGAGCACGAGGCTTGGGCTCTGCGTGGCCACCCCGACGAAAACGACGGGGTTGAGCTGAGCGCGAGCGGCGTAGATGGCGGCGGTCCAGCCCGCCGGGCCTGAGCCGATGATCACAACTTTGTGCGGAGGTGCGTCAGGCATGGAATGGGTGTGGCTCCTGCGTCATGGATCCGTGCCAAGGCGCTCGGGTCGGATTCGGACTGCCGGCCGACTCGGACGATTCGTACGACCGAGTGTGCATCTACTGCAACTGACCGATCTCCCGCATGTGCTGGCGGTACAAGGAGATCGTGGGGGGCCAGATCAGGTAGTCGCCCTCGAACACTTCGGACACATCTTCGCGGATGTTCTTGGCCCAGTCCTTCTTCCCGTCGGGGCCGACGGAGTAGAGCACGAAATGGGTTTCGTCGAGGATGGCCTGGAAGTTCGGCGCGGTCGGCTCGATGATGTCCACGACGATCGGGTAGGTCGTGACCCGGGCCCCCTGGAGCGTATCGCGGATGGGAACGAAGTACTGAAACTCCGGCACGCCGCCGCGGGCGCGCAGGTCCGGGTTGAACGGGTCATCATCGATCTTTTTGAGGAAGTGCGGTCGCACGGAGGCCAGTAGGGGCGGAAAGAGGCCGTGCTTGTACACATAGGCGAGTACCGCCAGAGCGCTGCGCGTGCCGGTCAGCTCTGTGTCGAGCGTTCGGCGCGCGACGAAGAGCGCCTGTGCGTCGTTCCTGAACACGATCTGGACGATCGCGTCCCTTCGGCTGCCCAGCGAGTCCTGGTAGGTCTGGTTGGCGAGTCTGGGATCGAACGGGTCCAGGGTCCAGCGCTGCGCCCAGTCGTTCTGGACCATTCGGATGTTGTCACCGGTGGCCGTGCGATCGCTATGAATCATCGAGAGCGTGTTCCATCGTGGCACCTGGCTGAACATGGTCAAGGCGTGCTCGCCGGCGCCGACCCTGGCCATGATGCGGCCGAACTCCGTGGACGCCATATCGGAATCGGTGAACACCAGGCCGACGATCTGATCTCCCGCGAAGCGACCGGCGCGCGGGAAGCGCAGGCGATCCAGGCGAAGAAACCCGAGGTTCTCGTCCAGCCGACCGATGATCTGAACGAGCGTTGCGTCGTCCAGGCTGTGGGCGTCGGTGCGAAAGTCCGTGTACGCCACGTCGCGGATGCGCTGCAGCGCGAGAATCATGGTGTTCATGCCCCAGAGCGATTCGTCGAGGAACTCGCGACCGGCCATCTGGCGCCCGAGATAGAGCAGGTCAATAAGCAACTCGACGGCGTCGAGCTGGCGACCCTCCGAGGACAGCAGCGTCGCCTGGATGTTGACCAGGCTGACCAGATCGTCGAGCTCGGGGATGTACCCGTGGTTGGCCGTGGCCAGCAGCGGCGGATCGCCGAGATCGGTGTACATCCTCGCGTCGATGAGGTCGAGCCCGCCCGGCTCATCTGCGACCGCGTCAAGCCCGTACGGAAGCCCGAACGCCATCGGCAACTGGCCGTCCTCATCATCGGTGGCGCGTTTGAGCGCGTCGAGCGCGGCCCGCTGCGAGGGTGCCGAGGCCCAGGCGATGGCGTCGGTCCACCCCGGCCCTTCGGCGGGCAGCAGCATGGTCTTCGAGACCGGATCATCGCCCGGGACGCGGGGCAGGATCGCCTCGGCGGGGGGCGCCTCCAGACCGATCAGGGCCGACAGAAGGACCAGGTCCGCTCGCTTCTCCGAGCTGATGTGCGAATACAGCGCGTTCAGCTTGTCGATCTCGGTGTCCTGGGCGCGGCACGGGGGCACGGCTGCGAGGGTGCAAGCGATCGCGGCGATCAGCGCCAAGGTGCTGGGCAAGGCCGATCGGGCCGGGCGATGGCTCATCTGATTCCTCCAGAAAAAGGGGACCGATCAAGGGCGGGGATGGTAGGACGGGTTCGGGCGGCACGGGATGGGCCACCGGGCGGATCTGCTGCGGAAACCGACCATACGCACGCCACCGGTGTGGCGGATGCACCCCGCCCATGCGGGTTACAATCTGTCCCTTCGCCAACTCTCTATAGAAGCGGAGGCAGAGTGAAACCTCGGGTGCAGCCCCCGTCAGGAGAAAGAGCATGATCGTCGGAGTGCCATGCGAGGTGAAGGCGGATGAGTATCGTGTCGCGTTGCTGCCCGTCGGCGTCGAGTTGCTGACCCGACAGGGACATGAGGTGCTCATCGAAGCGGGGGCCGGCGTCGGAGCCGGGTACACCGACGAGGACTTCGTGCGATCCGGGGCGCGCATCATCGATTCGGCCCAGGGCGTGTGGGCCCGCGCGGAGATGATCGTCAAGGTCAAGGAGCCACAGCCACAGGAATGGCCGCTCATGCGCGAGGGGCAGTGTGTGTTCACCTACTTTCACTTCGCCGCGGACAAGGATCTGACGCTGGCGTGCCTGGAGCGCAAGATCGTTGCGATCGCGTACGAGACGCTCGAAGAGCCCGGGCCGGGCGGCCGACCCACGCTCCCACTGCTCACCCCCATGAGCGAGATCGCCGGGAGCATGGCGACGCAGGAAGGGGCGAAGTACCTGGAGCGGCCGCAGCAAGGCCGGGGGATCCTGCTCGGGGGCGTGCCGGGCGTGGCACCCGGGAAGGTGCTGGTGCTGGGGGGCGGCGTGGTGGGAGCCGCGGCGGCGCGAATCGCGTGCGGCATGGGTGCGGACGTGATCATCATGGACATCGACCTCGACCGCATGCGCTACCTCGAGGACATCATGCCCAGGAACGTCACAACGCTCTATTCAGATCCGCACTCGATCAGAGAGCACCTTGGCTGGGCGGATCTGCTGATCGGCGCGGTGTTGCTGCCCGGGGCCAAGGCGCCGCACCTGGTGCGCGCGGACGACCTCAAGCGCATGAAGAAGGGATCGGTCATCGTCGATGTCTCGATCGACCAGGGTGGATGCGTGGAGACCTCGCGGGTGACGACGCACGGCTCGCCGACGTTTGTGATCGACGACGTGGTGCATTACTGCGTGGGCAACATGCCCGGCGCGGTCTCGCGTACTTCCACGCAGGCGCTCACGAATGCGACGACGCCGTGGATAGTCCGTCTCGCAAATGACGGCCCCATGGCCATCGCCGAGCGTGACGCCGGGTTCGCCATGGCGATCAACATCGACCGCGGCAAGCTGCTCAACGAGCCGGTGGCGCGAGCGCACAGCCTGGAGATCGCGCGCGTGTGAGATTGTGTCGGAAGGGCGTGGAGTCCGATGGAGCACAGGCCGCGATGCGTGCTGAGCGTGCATCCGCGGGGCGCGGGTGTCAGCCCGCGGCTGCGGCGCGGTTCCGACGCACATCGCGAGCCCGGGCCTGCCCGGGTGTGAGCGGCTCGCCAACGCGGGTCAGGTTCTCGCGCAGGAATCGGGTCGGGCGTTCGTCGGTCAACTGGGCATTGAGCTTCGTGAGCGCCTCGTCCACGATCTGACGGACGCGCTCGCGCGAGATGCTGACGGCGTTGGCGATCTGCTTGAGCGTCATCGGATCCTGGCCGTCCAGCCCGAATCGCAGCTTGAGGATCATCGCCTCGCGCTCTTCGATCGAGTCAAGAAGCCGGCGGAGCATGTCGACTTCAACCTGGTGGAACATCGCGCTGTCGGGCATTGCGGTCCGCTCGTCGGGGATCATCTCCTCGAGACCGAACGATTCACCGTCGCTGCTGATGGGCGCCTGCGAGGGCGTCTTGAACGCCTTGATGGCCCGCTTGATGATGCGGATCTTCTTCGGGGGCAGGTCCATCTCCTGGGCGAGCTCGTTGATGGAGGGCGGATAGCCCAGCTCGGCTTCGAGCGTGCGGGAGACGACCTTCCAGCGGGCGATGAGCTCGACCATGTACGCGGGGACGTGGATGGGCTGGGTGGCGTTGATGAGCGCCCGCTTGATGCCCTGCTTGATCCACCACGAGGCGTAGGTGCTGAAGCGAGCGCCCTGTGTCGGGTCAAACCCCTCGACGGCGCGCATGAGCCCGATGTTGCCCTCCTCGATGAGATCGCTCAGGACGAGCCCTCGATTCGAGTAGTTCTTGGCGATCGAGACCACCAGCCTCAGGTTGGCGCGGATCATGCGATCGCGCGCCCTCGGGCAGTTGTCGTTGATGATCTCCCAGGCCAGTTCTTTCTCTTCCTCTGCCGTCAGAAGGGGCGTTCGGTTGATCTCCTTCAGATAAAGCTGGAGATCGGACTGAAGCTCTCTCCTGGGCGAGGTCCGCGCGCGCGAAACTCTCACTGTTCTACCCACCTTCCGGGGCGAGATGCCCCTGTCACACATGGGCCGGCCACCTATTCCGACCCTCCTCCAGTTCGTCCCGAATCCCTCTCTGGTTTCATCGACGCCCGTGGAAATGGGCTTGACAAGGCAGAAAAGGAAAGCGAGAACCAGCCGCTCCAGGGTGTCTCCGGGTGCGTCGGTCGTGAGGTCTGTGCCGATTCAAGGCACATTCTCGGTCCCGGCATCTCGCACCACGGATGATCCTGCAGCGGCCGAATCCTATGCTATCACAACGGGGCGACCTCCACAAGCCCCATCGAGGGATTTTGGCTGATGAACGGGGATCTGAGCGATCTTCTGCGAGAATGGCCTTACGAGCCCGGCAGGCTGAATGTCAGGCTGATCCAGGGCAAGGACGGCCGACCGTGCGTCCAGGTCAGGCTGGATCTGGGGATTGTGCAGATGGAGTGCGAGGGGCGACCCGACGGCGAGCAGCCGCATGGTTTTCGGAGTCTGCTGGAGTATTTCGAATCCGAGATCGACGAGGCGGACCCGAACGATGACCAACCCGTGCGGCTGTCAGTCGAGGACTGCCGACAGCTGCACGAGGAGTCGATGCAGTACCACCACCGCTACATCGCCTTCCTTGTGCTGGAGAACTTCGACGCTGTGGTCAGGGACACGACCCGAAACCTGCGGGTGATCGACCTGATCTCAGAGCGGGCGGAGTCGGACTCGGACCGGGAGCGTTTCGAGCGGTTCCGGCCCTACCTGACGATGATGCGCGCCCGGGCCCTGGCGGGGCAGGCGATGCGGGACGAGGAGCCCAAGGCGGCGATGCTGGCCATCGACGACGCGCTCGAATCGCTGCGGCAGTATTTCGTCAAACAGGGTGAATCGACCGGTTTCGAGTCCTCCTCGGAAGTCGAGGCGCTGCAGAGCATCCGTCAGAGCCTCGTGCCCCAGCTGCCCGTCAGCCAGAGGTCCGAGCTGGTCAAGCGGCTCGCGGACGCGGTCGAACGCGAGAATTACGAGCTTGCGGCCATCCTCCAGAAGGAGCTCGGGATGCTGAAGAGGTGACGCGCCGTCATTGGCTGACGCGCGCCGTCATCACGCCCGCGACGTGCTTGGCCATGGCCTCGGCCGTGGCGATCTCCTCGGCGATGACGTAGTCCGCGCCGATTTGCTTGGCCGTGATGGCTTTGCTCATGAATGTCATGCGGGCCGCGATGAATATGTCCGGCGCGAGCTGGCGAATTACGGTGCACGCTCGGAGCACCGCCTGGTCGTCGGGCATGGTGAGCACGATGGCGGCGGCATGTTCGATCCCGGCGGACTCGAGCACAGCCGCGTTGGTGACATCGCCGTAGACGATGGCTCGCCCGAGCTTCGTCTGACGCTCGACCGTGCGCGGGTTCAACTCGACGACGACAAAGGCGACGCCGAGTCGCTTGAACTGGTCGGCGGTGGCGCGGCCGACGGGTCCGAAGCCGGCGATGATGACATGGCCCAGCGCGTCGGGGCGGTCGGGCGATGCAACCGGGGAATCGCGCATGGCGAATCGGCCCACCCAGGGCGCGGTGGGCGCCTTTCGCAGTGCGACGGCCCATCGCTCGCCGGCTGTCATCAACATGGGCGTGAAGACGAGCGAGACGGCGATGGCGCCGACCAGGATCGCCTCGGTTTGTTCGTCGAGCAACGGTCCCGCCCCGCCAGCGGCGGCCAGCACGATCAGACCGAACTCGCCCCCCTGGGCCAGCGCCATCGCCGATCGAATCGAGATCGGTCCGCTGGCGCCGAACGACCATGCGGCGAGGGCGATCGAGAACGTTTTAATCAGCACCAGACACAAGACCACCAGCCCCACCACCCACCAGTATTGCGCGACGATGTGGGCGCTGACGTCCAGTCCGACGGCGGTGAAAAAAATCGCCATGAACAGGTCGCGCATCGGTGCCAGCTGCCCTGAGACCTGATGGCGAAACGGCGTGGCGGCGAGCAGGAAGCCGGCGAGGAATGCGCCCAATTCCGGGCTCAGACCGAGGCTCGAGGTGACCGCGGCGGCGCCGATGGCGACGGCAGCGGCGAACACCAGCAGCACGTCCGCTCGCGCGCCCTTGGCCACCACGGCCATCATCCGCGGCAACAGCGTCATCCCGCCCACGATGAGCAGGCCTACGCCGCCGACGGTGAGGAAAGTTTTCGCAATCAGCTGTGTCAGCGTGAACGGGATTTCGCCGTCCACCTCCCCGGCGCCGCTCCACAAGCGGATGATCGGGATCGCGGCCAGCATCACGACGACGAGCAGATCCTGAACGAGCAGCACGCCGAAGCACAGCCGGCCGTGCATCTGCTTGAGCTCGCGCCGCTGCTGGAGCATGCGCATGACCGCCGCGGTCGACGACATTGACAGGACCATGACGGCGACGATTGCAGCGGGTGGTGGCAGCCCCAGCGCCAGCGCCACGGGATACCCCAGCACGCACGATCCGATCGTGGACAGGACGCCGATGCCGATGAGCGAGACCATCCCGCGCCGGGCATCGGCGATATCGATGTGAAGCCCGATGCCGAACATGAGCAGGATGATCGCAAGGTCGGCGATGTGCTCGACGGTCTGTGTGCCCCCGACCATTCGGTCCACCAGCGGGCTGATGAGCGCGCCGGCGATGATGTAGCCGGGGATCACCGAGAGCTTCAGTCGCTGCAGGGCGAGTGTGACGATCGAGGCCGTGGCAAGCACCACCAACCAGATCGTGAGCGTCTGGGTGCTGTCGGCCACGTCCTGGGCGAGCAGGATCATCGACGGAGCGTACGGCTGGTGATCACGCGGTGCGAACAGGCGATCGGCCTGGTTCCCGGGCGAGCCGCTTGAGGTGAACGCTCAGCAGCGTGAGATCGGCGGGTGTGACGCCTTCGAGCCGACCCGCCTGGCCGAACGTGTCCGGGCGGAACCGAGTCAGAGCCTCCGCCGCCTCGCTCCGCAGCCCTTCCAGGGCGTGGTAGTCCACCTCGCGGGGGATTCGGCGTGACTCGGTCTCGTGCAAACGCCTGGTGTCGGCTCGATGGCGGGCGATGTAGGGTTGGTATCGGCGATCCGCGTGCACCGTCGTCCACACGCCGTCGAGCACCCGCAGGTCGCTCAACGCCGCCCGCAGGTCCGCCTCATTGAACTCGGGCCTGCGGAGCAGCTTGGACAACGGCGTGCCTTCGATCCGGATGGCGTCGATGGCGTCGTTGATGGCTGCGATGTCTGCGCGCCGCCGGGCGAACAGGTCCGCGCGTCGCCGCCCCAGCGCGGTCGATTCCAGCATCCCGAGGTCGACCGCCAGCGGTGTGAG
>JADFOF010000122.1 GCA_022563015.1 Planctomycetota bacterium | reverse complement strand
AGCGACGGGCCGTAGATGTCGCCGTCCATCAGCCCGACCACGAGCCCCTTGCGTGCGAGTCCGACGGCGAGGTTGACAGCGATGGTCGATTTCCCGACGCCGCCCTTGCCCGCGCCCACAGCGACGATGTGCGTCACGCCCGGGAGCCCGGACGCGGAGTCCTGCGCCTGCGCGGGGTGCGCGGTCTTGCCTCCCGCCAGCCCGCGGATTGGCGTGTGACCGGTCGGCTCGGGCGCTTTCGGCGGTGCGGGCCTGGCCGACGGGTGGAGCGTCTTGACAACACCGCCCGCATGGTCCACGAACTCGACGGTGAGGGCGAGCGAGTCAACCTTGGCGGCAATGGCCCGGGCGCACTCGTCGCCGACCCGGACCATCGTCTGGTCGTCGGCCTCGGGCAGGTGGAGCTTGACGCTGACGGTGCTCTCGCAGATCGCGACCCATTCCACGCACCCGCCCGCGACCAGGTCGGCCTTGAACCCCGGCACGTGCACAGTGCCGAGAGCCGCGGTGATGTCTTTCTTCGTGGTCGGCATGTGAGGAACAGTCCCAAAAAGGGCGTGTGATGGACGGCTTCATGTCCGCCTGCGGGATGCTAGGCCGAGAGAAACCCGGCCGGCGGCCCGATCTCGTTGCAATCAGGTGGTTTCGGCGTTCGTTATACTTGTACGCGGGATAAGGAGTGCGCCATGCGGATGATGATCGGAGCCGTGCTCGTGCTGGCCGTTGCCGCCGCCGCGCCGGGGCAGGAACAGACCGACCCGGGTCGGGCGGTTGAAGCTGAGCCGGACGAACTGGTTCTCGCGGGCCCGAAGGTCGAGACCGCGCGTCTTCCCGGGCTCGAGGAGTCTTTCAGCGGCGGTGCGATGCGGATGCCGGGCATGGGCGAGCGGCCGGTGCCGATGCGGGTGTTCCGCAGGGTGTTCGAGGTGCTGCTCGCGGAATCGGTTGACGAACAGCTCCGGCTGACCGAGGAACAGCAAGAGCAGCTGGGCGAACTCGGGCGCCAGCACGCCCAGGCCGTGCGCGAGCACATGCAGCCTTACAGCGACGAGATCGCCCGGCTCCGGCGTGCGGCGGGATCGCGGGACAATTCACGCGAAACCGACGCGCAGCCTCGCCGCGGCGGGCAGGACGCCATCAGCGTGCTTCATCGCCGGCTGGCGCAGATCCGGGGGACTGGGCCACGCGACGTGTCCTTGCAGACCCGGATGTGGACGGTGCTGACCGAGCCGCAGCGCGAGCTGGTCCAGGCCCGGATCGAGGCGTGGCGAGAGGAGATGGCCGAGCGGCGGACGCAGCAGGTGATGGAGCGGTACATGCGTCAGAGCCGGGACTCGTCTCCATCGACGAGAGACCGCGCGCCGATGACGGACGCGGGTCCGTTCGAGCGCCAGCTGTCCGAGCGTCTGCGCCGGAGCATCCGGCGACTGGCGCCCGAAGCCAGGCGCAAGCTGCTCGAGCGCCTGCGCCAGCGTTGGGAGCGCCAGCAGCGCGACGCCCCGGCTGAGGGTGCGAATCCGGGCTCCACGCGATCCGGGGATCGGCCCGGATCCGGCAGATGACAAGCTGGCGGCGGAGCGAACCGGATATGCGAACACAATATGAACAAGCGGGAGGGCCCGTGCCCGGCGCGTGGGCGAAATGTGAAAATGGGTATGAGATTTTTCCCTATCATAATGCGAAAACACGTATATCTGTCAAGAAAATCGATCTCATAAGGCCGATAAACTCGTACGATAAAGTAGATCTCTCTCTCCTCCAGCGGGGCGCTGTCCTATCCGATGGCGCCCTGCTTCTAAAGGTCGTTCGCTCGGCGTGCACGGGATTGGATGAAGAGCCGGCACGCGCGATTGAGAAGGGCGAGCGGAGGCCTGCATGAGCGGACCCGCAACACGGTCGGTCGGGGCGCGTGCGTGAACAGTGTGGAGGAGCCCCATGACTGAACGGGGCGCGGTGCTGGTCACGGGCGCAGCGGGGTTCATCGGGTCGCACGTGGTCGAGGCGCTGCTCGCGCAAGGTCGGCCGGTGATCGGCGTGGACAACTTCGATCCGTTCTACTCTCGCCAGATCAAGGAACAGAACGCGGCGCACTGTCGCGCCGCCGGGTGCAAGTTCGTCGAGGGCGATCTGTGCGACGCGGGATTCACAGCGTCGCTGTTCGAGCGCACAAAGCCGGCGGGTGTGATTCACCTGGCCGCCAGGGCCGGGGTTCGCCCCAGCATCGCCGACCCGATCGGATACGTGCGCAGCAACGTGCTGGCGACGATGGTGGTTCTCGAGGCGGCGCGCGGGGCGGGGTGCGAACGCGTGGTGCTGGCGTCGTCCAGCTCGGTGTACGGGAACAACACGAAGGTCCCGTTCAGCGAGGATGATCCGGTCGAGAACCCGATCAGCCCGTACGCGGCATCCAAACGCTCGTGCGAACTCATCGCCCACGCCCACCATCACCTGACGGGCATGCCGACCGCGTGTCTTCGGTTTTTCACGGTGATCGGCCCGAGGCAGCGCCCGGACCTGGCGGTGAGCCTGTTCCTGTCGCGCGTCTCGCGCGGCGAACCGATCCGGATGTTCGGCGACGGCTCGACCAGCCGCGACTACACCTACATCGAGGACATCGTCGCGGGCGTGCTGGCGTCGTACGAGCGCATCGACGTGCACGGCTACCGGGTCTGGAACTTGGGCGGGAGCGACCCGGTGAGCCTGGCGGAGATGATCCGGACGGTGGGGGAAGTCGTGGGGAACGAGCCGATCGTGACGCGCGAGCCGATGCAGCCGGGCGACGTCGTGCGCACATACGCCGACCTGTCGCGGGCGCGGTCAGAGCTGGACTACGAACCCGCGACGCCCTTCCGCGAGGGAGTGGCGCAGCAGTGGGCATGGATGCGCGCGCGGCAGCACTGACGCCGAGTCTGAGTCCGCGAAGGCTCGGATATCTCCGATGACCTTCCTGCCCGCGATCCGAGCCTTCGCCCCAGGGCGGGCTCAGACTCGGCGTCCGTTCTGTTTCAGATGCAAGGCGTTGAGTGGAACCGCCTTTGACTCGAAGTCAGATCGAGTTTCGCGCCAGTCGAGCGAGCAGCGCGTCCCTGATGCGGCGTCGCTCGCGCGGCGTCACGACGATAAACAGCGCAAACAGTCCGTACAACACGCCGTACGCGCCCGCGACAACGCCCAGCACGGGCAGGGACCACGCCTGGGCGTCGGAGATGCGATTGGAGGCGAGCGCCAGGGCGGCGCCTGGGATCAAGAGCGCCAGCGCCGGTCGCAGCACCGGCCCGATCATGTCGCGCACCGTGACCCCGAGGCAGCGGGCGCCCACGACGGGCAGCAAGAGCATGTGGACGACGGTGAAGACAACCGCGAACGCGATCGCCGGCGCGTGCAGCCGGAGCGACGCGGGCATGACCAGGAGCAGGAGCACAGCGGCGATGGGGTTGAGCACGCCGCCGACCAGAACCAGCGGGGCGTAGCGTTTGACGTGCCCGGCTCCGTAGAGGATCTTGATCCACCCGTCGGAGATGGCGCGCGACATGAGCGCGAACATCATGATCTGCACGAGGGTGACGGTGAGCGGGATGTCGTGGTCCGGGTTGTCGAGATGCCGGCCGACCCACAGCCGCAGGAGTGGCTCGGCGAGGGTGAAGACGAACAGCGCGCCCGGGAGCGCAACCAAGGCGTGCAGCCTCGTGGCGTGATGGATGAGGGCTTTAATGCGCTCGTGCTCTTCGGCGGCGCTGAGGCGTGAGGAGACCGCGTCCAGGCCGAAGGTCATGCCCAGCGTCATCATGCGGACGTAGCCGGCCAGCCGAAGCGCAAGCCCGTAGAGCGCGTTGGCGCCGAGCCCGAAGGCGATGTTGACGATGAACTGGGGGATGCGTTCGTGGAGGTTCATGGCGAGGATGACGCCGGTGTTCCACCCGAACGTGCGCGAGATCTCGCCCAGTGTGCCGCGCGAGATATACCGTGGCGAGGGGATCAGCCGAGGATCGATCAGGACCACGCGGCCGACGGCGAACGCGAGCAGCAGGAGGTTGAGCGCCGTGGTGAGCAGCGCGTAGGCCTTGATCGCTGCGCCCGGGTCCGCGAAGTCGAACCAGAGGTAGAGAATGACCGCGGCGGTGAGGTAGTTGCTTCGAAAGGCGGCGGTGTGGAAGTTGTGAAAGACGAACCGCTCGGTCACGACGTACATGTTGAACGCGGGTGCGACGAGCAGGAGCAGCGTGATGTAGACGCCCTCGGCGCCGATGAGCCAGCGGGCGGCGGACACGAGGCCCGGCTGGATGTTGAGCACCGGGATGAGGAAATACAGGGCGATGAAGGCGATGGCGGTGAAGGCGGCGGCGGCGAAGGAGAGGACATAGGCCGAGTTGTACGCCCGCTTGAACGGCTCGTCCCCGGCGTGATAGCCCGCGGCCAGCTCGCGGATCAGACTCTGCCGGATGACGTCCTGGGCCAGGGCGGCGATGCCCACCGAGGCGCCCAGCAGCGAGATGAGTCCGAACGCAGGCGTGCCCAGCCACGCGATGAGCAGCGGCACGAGGATTACGCCCGAGACGAGCGAGATGAACAGCCGGGCGTAGTTGGTGCCGATGCGGGTGACGGCGCGTCTGGCTTCGGAGGGCATCGGGTGGTCCGGTCAAGAAGTCAAGCGGCGCCGGTATGGTACTCGTCGTCGGCATGACCGAATTCGTCGTCATCGGCGACCGAGAGCTCGTACACCTCCAGCCCGAGGACGCCGAGCAACCGGGACGCGACGAACATGAACATCGCCGCCATGATGATCGAGGCGACGCCCCAGAAGAGGAACAGGCCCAGTTCGCCACGGGGCAGCGCGATGATCTGCCCGAGCGAGACGCCGATCGGGAGCACGACGAACGGATTGTTCGGGTGCAGCCAGACCATCTCGTCGGCGTAGCGCAGGAGGAGTGCGAGGAATATGGCATAGGGCAGCAGCGTCAGCCAGGGGTTGTCGTTGGCAATGTGGCCGATGATGCCCGGCCCGATGCTGTAGTTCGCTCGCTTGCCGCGGATCCTGGCCTGGACGGGGGCATCGCGCGCCAGAGCGTTGGGTTTGCCGGCCCAGATCGCTCGCGGGATGGGGTGCCCCAGCACGTAGCGCACAGTGTGGAGCGTGTCGTACTCGAACACGTGGGGCCTGGACTCGATGAAGTACATGCTGTTGGCGGCGGCGAACTGGCCGGTGGTCAGCGCTACCAAGCCCTCCTTGAAGTTCGCCTGCTGCATGGCCGCGATGGTCTGGCCGATGGAGCGATTGCGTTCGCGGCCGCTGCGGCCGGCGGTGAACATGGCGAGGAAGACGAGCCCGATCATTCCGGCGGCGACGAAGCGGAAGAGCGCGGCCTTTGGGCCCAGCCGCTTCCAGTACCCGTGGTAAGCGCCCCACCCGAACGCCATGAGCACCGCGAGGAGATCGCGCCGGCCGAACGCCTTGAACAGGAGCACGGCCAGCGCGAACACGACGATTCCTCCCGCGATCCCCGCGATCAGCGGATTCAGGGCGCGCGGCGCCCAGATCCACCCTGCGATGCCCGTTGCCGCGGCCAGGAACGTCACGCCCACGATTTCCGCGAACACAGCGGCGAACCCGCCTCCAATAGTCTCAACCGGCGCCCCCTGAGCGAGCAGCCGGAGAAGACCGCCGACGAGCACGATCACGACGGCCAGCATCAGCATCGCGATGTCGTTGGGGATGACCGGTCGGATCGGTGTCCGCCATGCGAGGCCCTTCGCGATCCACCCGAGGCGATAGGTCAGCAGAAAGACGAAGAGAAAGACGGAGATGAGGGCGGAGTAGATGAGGCCGGTGGTCGGCGGGTTGAACACGGGAAAGTCGCCGAAGTCGCCCGTCCGGAACGAGAGTGCCGCGCTGATGAGTTGGAAGAGGACGAAGCCGAGCAGGAAGAAGTTCCGCAGGCTGATCAGGTCCGTCCGCTGACGGAACGCCTGGACGAGCACGAGCAGCCCGACTCCGCCGGCGAGCAAGACGTGGAAGATGGTGAGCAGCAACATCACGGTGCGGGCATCTCGCAGTCTTACCGGGCGTCGGCGCGGTGGGGGAATGGTCGCGGCGGTCGGCGGGTGTTACGGGTGCCGCGACGCAGCGGTTCGCAAGGCCGGTCCCGTACGGATCAGCTATCGGCCGTGCCCGATCCGGACTTTCGCCCGGACTTGTGTCAGCCCGGAATCTGGGGTATACTAAGGCCGGACCGGCTGCGTGACCGGGGCCCAGAGGAGAGTGATATGAGGCCGACGAGCCGTCGCTCCGGGTTCGTGGTTGCTGCGGGCGGGTTTCTGTGGCTGGCGGGCTCGGCCATCGGGCAGGTGGTCTTCGACCCGTACGTGCGATACCTGGCCGGGGATGTTGCCAGCGTGGTCGTCGCGGCGGATCTGAACGGGAACGGGCGCCTGGACGTTGCCGCGGCCAGCCGCCTTGATGACGTGGTCGCCGTGTTTCTCAATAACGGCGACGGCACGTTCGGTCCGGCCACGCGGTTTGCGGTGGGAACGTTCCCCCGCTCCATCGCCGCGGCGGATCTGAACGCAAACGGACACATCGACCTGGTCACGGCGAACTGGCAATCGGACACCGTCTCGGTGTTGTTCAATCAAGGGAACGGGACCTTCGGGCCGTCGGTGGAGATCCCGGCGAGCCCGCGTCCGACTTTCGTGGCCGCGGCCGACGTCGACGGCAATGGTTCACCGGAGCTCGTCGTCGTGGTGCTCGGATCTCCCGGCGCCGTGCGCGTGTTCCGCAACGATGGGATCGGGCAGTTCTCCGACTTCGGATCGTACCCCGTGCAGGAAGAGCCGCGCTGCGTCGCCCTGGGCGACTTCGACGGCGATGGATTCCTGGACCTGGCCGTCGCCAACCGGCTCTCGGACACGGTCTCGATCCTGCTCAATCAGGGCGACGGCACGTTCGGGCAGGCCTCGCATATCGAAGTGGGCTCAATGCCGCGATACATCAGCGTGGGGGACCTGAACGGGAACGGGCGCCTGGACCTTTCCGTGGCGATGTTCGGCTCTGATGAGATGTGGACGCTCTTCGGGGACGGGAGGGGCGGGTTTCAGCTCGCCGGGGTGTACGCCGCCGGCGTGGCGCCGCACGGAACGACGATCTCGGACATCGACGGGGACGGGAGCGCGGACGTCGTCGTCGCCAACGTGGGCGCTGGGTTCGTGTCGGTCTTCCTCAACGACGGAGCGGGCCGCTTCGGCGCGGCCGTGAACCTCCCGTCGTTGGGGGGGCAGGCGGACGTCTTCGCGGCTGATCTGACCGGAGATGGGCGGATGGACCTGGTGATGGGCCATCCCTCACGATGGATCACCGTGCTTCTCAACCGCACGCCGAGCTCGTGCTACGCGGATTGCACCGCCGACGGCACGCTCGACATCTTCGACTTCCTGTGCTTCCAGAACAGCTTCGTACTCGGCGAGTCGTACGCCTGCGACTGCGATCCCGACCCGGCCTGCGACGTGTTTGATTTCCTGTGCTTCCAGAACGCGTTTGTGACCGGGTGCCCGTAACGCCGCCCA
>JADFOF010000121.1 GCA_022563015.1 Planctomycetota bacterium | reverse complement strand
GACAGTCGCGCGTGGTCTACGCGTCCGGGCGGATCGCGATCCGTCCCCAGGGCGGCCTGCCCGCACCCACCGTCACGCCCGGGCAGGCCCTCGCGGCTGCGCAAGCCCACCCGACGGGCCGGGCCCTCACCGCATGGTCGGAGCCGGAACTGGTCGCAATCTACGACGACCCGCCGCTGGGCAGCGCCGAGGCGTACCCGGCCTGGAAGTGCGCGGGCAGCGGCGGCGCTGGCGCTGCGTTTCAGTCACATACGTTCTACGTGGATGCCCTGACCGGCGAGGTCGTCCGCACGCACAGCAACGTCCTGAACGCCTTCGACATCACGGGGAACGTGAAAGGCAATGCGACACCAGCCGACACCAACGCCATCCCGAAGGAAAAGCTTGGGCCGAACACGTTGCCGCTGTCAAATCTGTGGTCGGAATGCCTGAATGTACCGGCGCCGGCGGACCTGAGCAACGTGCTCATCCTCGCGTACCGCCAGCAGACGCTGGTGGCTTCGGCGTACACCGACAGCAACGGGAATTATACGCTCGACGTGCCCGATACCATGGTGGTCGATATCGAAGCCCACCTCACGGGGCCGATGTGGAACGTGCTGGACGGTTCCCTCCCCAACGAGCCCTGGGGAGTGCCACTGGATCCGCTGGTCGAGTCCGGCGTCACCGCACCGAACACAGTGAACTTCGAGTTCAATCCGACGCCGACGCCCACAAACGATGGGGAAACCGCGTTTGTGGACGCCCAGCTCCAGATCGACAGAACGCTGCAATACCTGGACCTGTGGGACATCGACGCGCTGCCCGATGTCCCCCTCGTGGTGAATCGCGACAGTGTCGCCTGCGGCGCGTGGTTCAGGCGACCCGCGACGACTGGCGCCCCTTTCCCCGGTGTGCTGGTGTTTTCCCCGAGCAGCAGTTTCTTCGAGTGCGCGAATACCGCTTACTCGACGTGGATTGCGCACGAGTATGGGCACTTCGTCCTGGAGTACTTGCTGGGGATAGATGACTACATCGAAGGGAACCCATTGCACGAGGGTTTCGCCGACACGCTCGCCCACCTTGTGTACGACACGGAGGTCATCGGGCAGGGTTATATACTCGGATGCGATAACCACCGCCGTGAGCCGCTCCTTTCAGGGCTCACTTACCCCGTGTGCCCGGTTGCGCCATGCACAGTTGGTTGGGCACACTGCCCGGGGCAGTTGTTGAGTGCGACCTGGCTGAGGATTCTTGATAGGATGCGCCTCCGGTACCCGCAGGGGACCGAAGGCTGGGACAGGACACGCACATTATTCCTGGATTGGATCTATCTCATTCAGGTGCCCGACAGAGCAACCTGCGCCATCGGCGATCTGCCCCAATCCGCGGACGAGGGGACACTCATCGCAGTGCTCACCGCCGACGATGACGACGACACGCTGGCCAACGGCACGCCGCACTGCCAGCAGATACTCGCGGCCTTCGCTGCGGTGAATATCACCCCGAGTAGTTTTCCGATCGTCTGCGGTGACGACGGGCTGAACGGCTCGGCGCGGGAGTGCTACCCGGACTTTGACGCCAGCACGGGCGTAGGCGTGCTGGACATCTTCGATTATCTCGCGTTCCAGAGCCTCTTCCTTGAGCGCGGTTTACAAGCCTGCGACTGCGACACAAGCACAGGCCCTGGCGTCTGCGACATGTTCGATTTCATCTGTTTCCAGGCGGCCTTCGCCGCCGGCTGCAACAAGGAGTGATGCAATGCGACGGACCATGACTTGCCTGTTGGCGGTCCTCTTCTCAGTCCCCGCTCTTGCGCAATTCGACGGGACGTATCTCCTGGTGTCAAGCAATACGGTCACCCCCACGACACCGATCACGACGATCGAGATCTGGGCCACATGGACCATTCCCAGTGTCGAGTGGGTCTTCGGCTCCGGCGACTATGATCTGACGGCCATTGACGGCGTTTTCTCGAATCCCTTCAACGTGCTCAATGGCCCCGGCTCTTCGACCGGAATCATCGCCGGCAACGCGATCTCCGGCGCGCTCAACGGTCAACTTCATATCCCGCCGCTCGGGCTCTTTGGCTCGCGGGACAACCCGATTCTGCTGGCCACGTACGACTGGACCACCACGGACTTTAGGCCCCGCACCGTCAGCCTGGACACGAGCAACACGAGCGCTTTTATAGTTCATGAATGGTTGATCCCCAACCCTGGCCCATGGAATCTGTTTCCCTGGGAGTTCACGCCCGGCTCGGGTGTGATCATCGTCATACCCGTCCCGGCCGCGTGGGTCGTGCTCGCGCTGCCGCTGGTGGCGGCTGCACGAAGGCGGCGATTGTGAGTGGTCCTTGCGCCCTCGACTGCGACACAAGCGCCAGCCCAGGCGATGAAGTCGTTTTCTGAGAAGGCGATGTCGAACGGGGACCGCCTGCTCGCGCAGGCGGGTCTGTTGTGGCGGTGACGGGCGAGGCGACCCGGGGTGGGGCGTTGAGCCGCTCGCTGGCGCTCGGGCCTCCCTTCCCTGAGGTGAGCCGCTCGCTGGCGCTTGGGCCTCTGTTGACTGAGTGCCCGGTGCGTCGGCGTATTCGTGCTTGGCGTGTGCCCCTTCTGCCTTGCTGCGCTACAATCGGCCGTCATGTCGGCGTTCTACCAGATGGAATTCGAGCGGCGCGTGGTTGAGATTGAGCGGCAGATCGAGCGGGCGGAGGCGGCGGCGGCGCGCTCGTCCAGCCCGGCCGATCCCGCGATGCCGGCTCTCGCGGGCGAACTCGACAACGCGTCCGGCGATGAGCAGCCTCCGGGCGTCGACGAGCTTCGCCGACAGCGGGACGAACTGCTCGGCACGCTCTACGAGCAGCTCAGCCCGTGGGATACCGTCCGCGTCGCCCGGCACCCCGAGCGCCCGCAGGGTCGCGACTACATCGACATGATGTGCCGCGACTTCTGCGAGCTGCACGGCGATCGGCGCTTCGGCGACGATCCGGCGATGATCACTGGCTTCGGGCGGATCAACTCGGTCAAGTGCATGATTGTGGCCCATCACAAGGGCAAGACGACGCGGGAAAAGATCGCCTGCCACTTCGGGTGCGCGCACCCCGAGGGCTACCGAAAGGCGCTGGCGAAGATGAAGCTGGCCGAGAAGTTCGGCACACCCATCGTGACGCTCGTGGATACGCCGGGCGCGTACCCGGGGATCGGCGCCGAAGAGCGTGGCCAGGCGGAGGCGATCGCGGTGAACCTGCGCGAGATGAGCCAGCTGCGCGTGCCGATCGTGAGCGTGGTCATCGGCGAGGGCGGGTCTGGCGGCGCGCTGGGGATCGCCGTCGCCAACCGAGTGGGCATGCTGGCGCACGCGTGGTACTCGGTGATCAGCCCGGAAGGGTGCGCGGCGATCCTGTGGAAGCAGGCGAATGAGACGACCAACCGCGCCGCAGCCGAGGCCCTGAAGCTGACCGCCCGGGACAACATCGAGCTGGGAATCGTGGACGGGATCATTTCCGAGCCGATGGGCGGGGCGCACCGCGACCCGCAGCGGGCCGGCGAGCTGCTCCGGCAGTGGATCTCGACCCAGCTGGACGAGATGCGTGAGATCCCCGGTGCCGAGCTGGTGGAGCAGCGGTACGCCCGATTCCGGCGTCTGGGCCGGTACGAGGAGCGGTCGGACGTCGAGCCCATCGTGGTGCGTGCGGCTTCGGGCGGCCCGGAACCTCTCGCCTGATCCGAGACGGATCATGTAAGTAGCTTTATAACAATGGTTTGCATCGTGTGAACCCCTGCCGACGCCGTGCAATTTGGGCGGCTTTGACTGGATCGACGGGATCGGCTACTGTTCCGCCCCGCGTCGGCTCCGGGGCCGAGGGGGGAAGGCGGGATCGGCGAGACGGGATCCTGGTTGGCAAAAAGGACGAGCAAAACCCGTAAAACGACGAAGGCGTCTTCCCGCAAGAAGACCGCCCGCGGAGCGTCGTCGGCGAAGAAATTGGCGTCCAGGCAGAGCGCCCGGAAAAAAACGCCGACTCGAGCGGCACCGCGGAAACGACCCACGGCGAAGAAATCCACGAGAGCTGTCGCCGCAAGAAAGGTCGTCCGGAAGCCCACACGCAAGAAGAAGGTCATCAAGAAACCGGCGCGGAGGGTGATCAGGAAGGTGGCGAAGAAATCGCCCAGAAAGGTCGCCGGGAAGACGGTGAAGCGAGTTGTCAGGCCTCTCGCCGGGAAGGCCGGGCAGATAAAGTCGCCGCCGGTCAAGCCGCCGCATCAGGGCATCACGATCATCGCGAAGAAGCCGATGCGCAGGCGGCGCGCCCCGCGCGCGCCGACGGTCATCCCCAAGCTCGGGCGCGGTCTCCTGGAGCCGGGCGTGAAGCGTCCCAAGCCGCTGATCCCGTCTGGTCCGAAGAACGTGCCGAGCGCGTCGGACCCGGCGTCGCGCACATCGGGCGGCACCGAGACGAAGAAGAAGTCCAAGAGCCCGTTCAACAAGCGGCAACTGAAGAAGTTCCGCGACATTCTGCTGCGCAAGCGGGCTGAATTGGTCGGCGATGTGTCGGAAATGGAGCGTGAAGCTCTGCTGAGCGGTGGCAGCGGCGGGCTCAGCCACACGCCAAGCCACATGGCCGAACAGGGCTCGGACACGTATGACCAGGCGCTGTCGCTGAACATCGCAGCGGTGGATCGCAAGCTGATCAAGGAGATCGACGGCGCGCTGGCAAGGATGGAAAAGGGCACCTACGGACTGTGCGTGCTGTCCGGCAAGCCGATCCGAACGGAGCGGCTCGAGGAGCTGCCCTGGGCCAAACACTCGATCGACACCGCCCGCGAGATCGAGCGTCGCTCGATGCGGCTGTGACGGCACGGGCCGTCAAGGCGAACTCCGACGCGCCGAAAGCCCCGTCGCCCTGGCACAATCCTTCGGCCGTGCTCACGCTCGCCCTGGTGACGATCATCGGTCTGGCGATGGATCTGGCGAGCAAGTGGCTTGCGTTTCGCACCGTCGCCGGTGAGCCGCAGATCATCAGCCGTCAAGACGTGCTGCAATCGTCGATGCTGTCTGAACTCATCGACGTGCACGAGCCGGTAACGATCGTCGAGCATGTGCTGAGCTTCTCGCTCGTGCTGAATCCGGGGGCGGTGTTCGGGCTCGGAGCCGGGCGTCGGCTGGTTTTCATCACCTTCACACTGGCCGCCCTCGCGTTCGGGCTCTGGATGTTCGGCGCATGGACGAGACGGGGCGATCGCCTGGCGCACGCGGCGATCGGGCTGCTGCTGGCGGGCGGGCTGGGCAACCTCTACGACCGCATCCGGTTCGCCTGCGTGCGCGACTTCATCCATCCGCTCCCCGGGATCAAGATGCCCTTCGGCTGGCGCAACCCTCTGGACGGCGGGCGCGAGCTGTGGCCCTACGTCTCCAACATCGCGGACCTGATCCTGCTCGTGGGGATCGGCTTGCTGATGATCTTCCTGTGGCGCGGCGGCCGAAAGAGTTCCTCGCATGCCGATCGGTGAGCGAGCGCGTGTCGCCGGTGGCGCTATCGGCATCCCGTGACAAACCCGCTCTGGAAGGCGAGGAAGTCGAAAATGTCGCACCTGCCGACGCCGGTGGACGTGTCCAGGTCGCAGGCGGACGGGTTTTGCAAGACATAGGCGGACTGAAAACCAAGGAAGTCAAAGATGTCGCACACGCCCGGGCCCGTGGATTGGTCGAACAGGTCGCACACGCACAGCGACTGACCGCCGAAGCACATCGAGATGGCGTATTCGGCGTTCGGCGACAGGATGAGACTCGAAAAGGGGATGGGGTCGATCAGCGGCGGCTGAAAGTCATTTATTCCGAACGCGAACTCCATCCTTCCCAGTTCCCACGATCGCGGGATCGTGGCCCGATCGGTGTAATACGTTACGGACTCGGCGCCCCAGGCGAGGCCGACGAGATAGAATCGATCTTTCAGGAGCGGGACATCGATCGACCCGGAGGAGTAGAAGGATCGCCCGCTTCCGGTGGGCGTCGTCACGCTCGTGAAGACGGGCGTGTAGTCGCCCTCGCGGGTCTGCGATTCGAGCACAGACCAGTGCAGCGAGGTCGTGCCGACGAAGCTGAGGTCCGCGCGAATCTCCGAGAGATGCTCGTCGAACGGGAACGTGAATGCGTGACCGCGGAACTTCTGGGAGCCGGTGTGGGTGAACAGCGAGCCGCCGAAGTCGAAGCACCCCGTTGCGCCCCCGGGCCGACAGATCGCGTGTGCGGGCGTGCCCGTCGCCTTTGTGAACGTTCCGTTCGTGTGGGCGATCGCGTACGTGCCCGACTCGGAAGCGAGCTGCCAGCACCATCTCCCGCCGGCGGGCAGCGGCGTGGGCCCCATCCACAGTGTCATTCCGGCGACCGCCTCCAGCGGTGGGTCGAGTGTGAGCTGAAACTCGTAGATCGGCAGGGGCGAGCCGGTGAACGTTTGCATGATCCCCGTGTCGAGCGGAGTCGCGGTTGCGGTGGCCGAGTGCAGCAGACGGCGCGGGGCCGCGTGCTCAAGGCGTTGCCAGAAATCGATGCGGAAGGGCTGCTCGGGCGGGGCGGCGCCCTTGTCGTACACACCCCACAGCGTGATCTCGGAGATCACGCCGCCGGTTGCCGTCGAGAAGGACACGGTCGGGATGGTCTCCTCGCCGGGAGTCAGGCCCGGGCGCACGCACTCCAGGCTTGGATCCGGCATGGCCGACGAGGCGATCGGTGAATCGCACAGCGTGAACCCGGCGGCCCCGCTGCAGGCGCTGACGGCGAAGATCGCGTTGGCCATCAGCCGCGCCCCGTCGGTCGACGCGACCCACCCGTTGCTGGCGGAATCTGTCGAGGGAGGCCAGAGCCCGAGATCGACGCGGCCGCCGATCAGATCATCGCGTGCGGCTGCGAGCACTTCGCCGGTGCTCCAATCGGCGATGCGCGTCGCGTTTGGATGAAGCGGTGCGGACGTGCGGAAGGAGTTGGGCCCGCCGTCGAGCGTCTGCACGTTCTCGATCACCGGGTGGGTCGGGTCGTGCACGGTGCCCAGCGCCGCGCGACCCGAGACGATGCTGCCGGGGATACGCATGATGCAGTAGTAGTTCTCGTCGAGGAATCGTCCGGTGATTGAGCGGGCCGGATCCGGCGCCGCCATAGCGAACATCGCCACCACAACCCCGCCGTTGAGGTCGACGTAATCCGCAAGCGTGTCGCCGAGCAGGCTAGGGTTCTGTGGAGCGCCGTTGGTCCAGACCATGACCGCGTCGTAGGTGAGCAGCTGCGCGAGCGTGGGCGTCATGGACTCGATGTTGAAGGTCTGGACGGACTTGACGCGCGGGTCGGCTTCGATCTTGTCGGCGATCTCGTCCAGCCGACCGGGCGTGCTCTCCGCCCCGTACAGGGCGACGCTGATCTCGCAAGGCCCCGTTTGGCCCGCCGTGCCGAAGGGCGCGACGCACATCAACGCTGGGACAAGCCACACTGCTCCTGGTCGAAATCCGTTTCGCATGTCGTTTCCTCCGTGAAACGCCGGTACATGTATCGGCATCGAGGGGCCGCGGGCCGCAATTACGACCCGAGGATGACGGCCGCCCTGATTCGTGGCATAATCCGGGGATGACACGCACGCCTGCCGCCGTACTCGCCGCTCTTTGCCTCGCCGGGCCGGCCACCGGGGACGATCCGGAGCCCAGGGTGCTCA
>JADFOF010000120.1 GCA_022563015.1 Planctomycetota bacterium | reverse complement strand
GGTCCTCGCCGTGCACGATCAGCTTGCCGATCATCGAGTCGTAGGTCGGCGGCACGGTATACCCCGGCACGACGTGCGAATCCACACGGACCCCGGGCCCACCCGGCAGCTCCCACTGCTCGATCCGCCCCGCCGACGGCATGAAGTTTCGCGACCAGTCCTCGGCGTTGATCCGGCACTCCATCGCGTGCCCGTCCAGCTTCACATCCCGCTGTCGGAAGGGCAGCGGCTCGCCCGACGCGATCAGAATCGACATTTTCACAATGTCCACGCCCGTGACGGCCTCGGTCACCGGATGCTCGACCTGCACCCGCGTGTTCACCTCGAGCATGTAGAAGTTCTGCTTCTCGTCCATGAGGAACTCGACCGTGGCCGCCCCCGCGTAGTCCGCCGCCTTGATCAGCCGCGCCGCCGCCTCGCACACCACCCCGATCTTCTTCCGATCGACGTTCGGCGCCGGGGCCTCCTCGACCACCTTCTGGTGCCGACGCTGCATCGAGCAGTCCCGCTCGAACAGGTGCACCGCGTGCCCGTGCTTGTCACCCAGCACCTGCACCTCCACGTGCCGCGCCGACTCGAGGAACTTCTCGATGAACACCCCTCCGTTCCCGAACGAGGCCAACGCCTCCTGCTGGGCGTTCTTGATGTTCGACCGCAGTGTCGCCTCGTTGTGGCAGACGCGCATGCCGCGACCGCCTCCGCCCGCCGACGCCTTGATGATCACCGGGTACCCGATCCTCGCCGCCGTCTCCGCCGCCTCGTCCTCGTCCTCGATCGTCGAGTCCGAGCCCGGGAAGATCGGCACCTTGGCCGCCTTGGCCGTCCGCTTCGCCTCGATCTTGTCCCCCAGCTGACGCATCGACTCCGGGCTCGGGCCGATGAACTCGATCCGGCAGTCCCGGCACATCTCCGAAAACTCCGCGTTCTCAGCCAGGAACCCGTACCCGGGGTGGATCGCGTCCACGTCCGCGATCTCCGCCGCCGCCAGGATCCGCGACGCGTTCAGGTACGAGTCCTTCGCCGGCGCACGCCCGATGCAGATCGCACGATCCGCCAGCCGAAGGTACGGAATCTGGGCGTCCGCCTCCGAATACACGCACACCGTCTCGATCCCCAGCTCCTTGCAGGCGCGGAGGATCCGAAGGGCGATCTCACCGCGGTTGGCGATCAGGACTCGGCGGAACATGCAGTGATTCGCTCTTGCACCGGCACGACTCGCGACTCACACCCAGCCCCGCACACCGTGCCCGTGTGCGCAACCTGTGGCGGGCGCTCAGGCCGGCCTGACCAGGAACAACCTTTGGCCGAACTCCACCGACTCGCCGCTCTTGACCAGGACCCGGTCGATCGTCCCGCCGCACTCCGCCTTGACCTCGTTGAACACCTTCATCGCCTCGACCATGCACACCACCGTATCCGACGAGATCTGGTCGCCAACCTTCACGAATGGGGCCGAATCCGGGTTCGCCGCCGAGTAGAACGTGCCCACCATCGGCGATTCGATCGCCGCCATGTCACTCTGGCTCCCCGCCGGGCTGCTGTTTGACGACGACCCGGCCGCCTCCGCCGTCGCCGCCGGCACGACCTGGGGCTGATGCACCATCGGCTCGCCCCCGCGCCCACGCTTGATCGAGACCGTCTCCTGCTGGTCCTGCAGATCCAGGTCCGACAGGTCGTTCTCAACCATGAGCTTGATCAGCTCTTTCAGCTTTCGGATGTCGATCATGTCGCAGGTCCACCTGTCCGAGTCGGACGGACTCGTCCTGTCTTTGCCAGCCGGCGACCACCCGCCGGCGTTCCGAAGACCTCACTGGCCCGGTTCTCACCGACCACACGCGCCCCGACCGGATTCCGCCGCCCATGAATACCATGATACCGCCGATGCTCTCCCCGTGCCGCTCTCGGCCCGCCCACGCCCCAGACGAGACTCCGATCCATGCCGGCTTCCACCCGCCGAACGCTCGGCCCGTCGCTCCCGACGCCGCTCGGTCCGGCGCTGGTCTGCCTGGGGCTGGCGCTCATCTTCGCCGCCGCCATCGCCTGGCCCGCCCTCATCGTCGCCCTCGAACTCGCACGCGCCGGGCCCGTTCGACCCGCCGCGGACTCCCGTGATTTCTTCGGCCCGGGCACGCTGGCGATGCTCGTGCGGACCTTCGCCGCCGCCGCCGTCGTCAGCCTTGCCGCCGTCGCCGTCGCCTACCCCGCCGCGTGGGCCATCCGCTCGCGCCGGGCGATCCTGCCCTTCCTGCTCATTCCGCTGTTTCTCCCAAGCTACGTCGCCTACGCCGGCTGGGGAGTGCTCCGTGCCCCGGGCACCCGGCTGGCCGCCTGGATCGCTCGCGGCAGCGTCGACGCGCTCGAGTTGAAGACCCGCCTGGCCTACGACCTGCAGGCGGTGCTCGGCCTGTCGCTCTGGGCCTGGCCCATCGCCGCCATCGTCATCGCCGCCGGGCTCACACGCCTCGACCCCGACCTCCTCGACACCCTCCGCCTCGAGCCGGCCTCCGCCCGCCGCCGAGCGCTCACACTCCTGAATCTCACGCGCGCCCCAATCCTCTGGGCCTTCGCCATCATCTTCGTCCTCATGCTCGGCTCGGCCGTCCCCTTCCATGTCGCCCAGCTCGAGACCTACGCCATCGCGATATGGCGGCTGATCGACCTCACCGCCCCGGCCGATCGCTGGCGCGTCTGGGTCGCCGCATCACCGCTCGTGCTCATCACCCTCGCCATCGGGGCGATCCTCGCACGCAAACTGTTCTCGCTCGCGGACACCGACTCCCAGCCCGCACCTGTCGATGCACCACCCCTCCCCACGCGCGCCGGCCGCCTCGCGCTGGCCTGGACCGTGCTCCTCTGGATCGCCGCCGTCATCGTCCCCGTCTCGATGCTCGCCACCACCATGGACGAGCCCACCGCAGCCGTCCGATTCGCCGCCCGCCACTGGCCCGCGCTTCGCGACACCTTCGCCACCGCGCTCGTCGTCGCCGCCGTCGCCTGGTTCATCACAACCGCCGTCTGGTTCCTGGCCGACAGGGGCTCCAGAGCCTCAGCCGTGGCCGCCGCCTGCGTCGTTCTCGCCATCGGCGTCGCCCCCGTGCCCGGGCTGCTCGTCGGTCTGGCCACCGCGCGCGCCTGGGCCCTGTTTGGCGCGACCCAGCCCGTCGCCGATTCCGCCGCTGTCGTCGTGCTCGCACACACCGCCCGCTTCGCCTTCGTTCCGGCCCTGGCCGGGTGGTGGCTGGCCCGCACACAGACCCGCACTCTGCGCGACCTGCGCCGCATCGACGGTGCCGACTCGCTCGTCGGCTGGTTCCGCTCCTGCTTCCCCACCAACGCCTGGGTCACACTCGCCGCCGCCGCCGCCGTCGCCATGCTCAGCATCCAGGAGATCGAGGCCTCGATCATGGTCATCCCCCCCGGCTACCACAGCCTCGCCGAGTGGATGCTCCAGCAGCTGCACGCGCTCAGGCAGGACGATCTCGCCGCCGGCGCCCTCTTCCTGACCGTTCTGGCCGTCGCCACCGCGATCCTCATCGCCATCTGCCTCCGCATCGGCCGACCCGAGCCCATACGCTCATAATGCGGCACCCAGGCGCACCCGAACCCGTACAAGGGGGTATATGCAGCCCGCCCGCCCTGACGCGTGCAGAATCCCGTTCGCGATGGCCCCGCTCATCGCCGCTGTATTCGCGCTCATCGCGTGCGACCCCGCCTCCGTCGCCCAGCGACCGATCACCCCCCAGGTCGTCTGGGGCGAGACCGGCGACCGGCCCGGCCAGTTCTTCTACCCGCGCGCCCTGGACGCCGACAGGGAGGGCCGAATCTGGATCATCGACAAGACCGCCCGCGTCCAGGCCCTCGACCCCGACACCGGCGACCCGCTCTTCACCTGGCGCATGCCCAACTACCAGCTCGGAAAACCCACCGGCATGACCTTCGCGCCCGGCCCCGACGGCCGCGAACTCCTCTACATCGCCGATACCCACTACCACCGCGTCATGGTCTACCGCACGCCCACCACCCCGGGCCAGCGCGAGCAACTCGTCGCCTCGTTCGGCTCCTACGGCGATCAGCCCGGACAGTTCATCTATCCCACCGACGTCGCCGTCCTCACCGACCAGCAGACCGGGCTGCCCACGCGGATCTACGTCTCGGAGTACGGCGGCAACGACCGCATCTCCGTGTTCGACCCCGACTACAACTTCCTCTTCGCCTTCGGGTCGCCCGGCTCCAGCGCCGACCCCGCCAGCATCGAGTTCAACCGCCCACAATCAATCGCGATCGACACACGCGCCCGCCAGCTCGTCGTCGTCGATTCCTGCAACCACCGCATCGGACGCTTCACGCTCGACGGAGAGCTCCTCGCGTGGTTCGGAGCCCACGGCTCGGAGGTTGGTGGTTTCAACTACCCCTTCGGCCTGCACCTGCTCGGCGACGGCACAGCCCTCGTCACAGAGTTCGGAAACCACCGCCTCCAGCGCGTCGACCTCGCCTCCGGCCGGTCCATCGCCACGCTCGGACGCGAAGGCTCGGGCCATGGCGAACTCAGGGCCCCCTGGGCCGTCACCACCATCGGCACTCGCGCCTACGTCCTCGATTCGGGCAACAATAGAGTCATCGGCTTCAAGAGGCCCAGCTAACCCATGACCGGAGTGGCGATCATCTTTGAGTCATTCAATCCTCTTCTCGCACCCGCATCGCTCGCGATCGGCCCGATCGAGTTCGACTCGCCCCAGTGGCTGTGGCTCATCCCCATCGGATGGGCCCTCGTCGTCTGGATCGGATGGAAGACCATCGCCGGCCTCTCGTCCTGGGCACGACGCGCCGCGCTTCTCGTCCGCCTGATCGTCGTGCTGCTGCTCAGCCTGGCCATGGCCGAGCCCCGCAGCCGCGACCGCGCCGAAAAAATCGCCGTCAACATCCTCGCCGACGTCAGCGACTCCATCCCACCCGGCAAAAAGCTCGCCAACGATCGCTATGTCGCCCAGGTCGTCGAGCAATACCGCAAGGGCGAGGACCAGGTCGGCGTCATCACCATCGCCGAGGACGCCTACGTTCAGCGACTGCCGGGCAGGCACAACTCCGGCATCGAACGCCTCTATGTCGGCGAGACCTCCGCCACCAACCTCGCCGCCGCGATACAGCTCGCCCTGGCCGTACGCCCCGGCGACGCCGGCTACCGCATCCTGCTCATCAGCGACGGCCGCGAAACCGTCGGCAACCTGCTCGAAGCCGCCCAGGCCGCCAAGGTGCTCGGTGTTCCCATCGACGTTCTCCCCATCGTCTACCGCTACGCCTCCGAGGTCATCGTCGAGGACATCATCGTCCCCACCACCGCCCGCATGGGCGAGACCGTCAACCTCCGCGTGCGCATCACCGGCACCACCGACATCCCGGGCACGATCTACCTCTCCCGCAACGGCGAGCAGATCGACCTCGATCCCGACTCGAACTCCATGGGCGTGCCCGTGCTGGTCGAGCGCGGGGCCAACGTCTACACCGTCCCCGTTGCGATGCAGCGTGCCGGCCCGCAGCAGTTCCAGGCCCGCTTCGAGCCCGACGACCCCGACGCCGACGCCATCCCGCACAACAACCGCGCCATGGCCGTCACCTTCGTCGGCAGCGAGGGCAAGGTCCTCATTCTCGCACCCGACCGCGCCGAGGCCCAGCAGCTCGACGAGCTGCTCACCAACGCACGCATCGCCACCGAGTTCCGCACGCCCGAGCAGGGCCCCAAGACGCTCACCGAATTCTCCGGCTACGACGCCGTCATCCTCAACAACGTCCCCGCCTACTCCTTCTCGCTGGCGCAGATGGAGGCCATGCGGCGCTACGTCCATGACATCGGCGGCGGGCTCATCATGGTGGGGGGCCCCGACAGCCTCGGCGCCGGCTCGTGGATGGGCACACCCATCGAGGACGCACTCCCCATCAGGCTCGACCCGCCCGAGAAAAAACAGATGCAGCGCGGCGCCCTGGTCATGGTCATGCACTCCATCGAGATGGCCCAGGGCGTCTTCTTCGGCAAAAAAACCGCCGAAGCCGCCGTCGACGCCCTCACACGCCTCGACTACGCCGGCATAGTCGAGTTCCGAGGCTACGGCGGCAGCGGCGCCGAGTGGGTCCACCCGCTCGTCGAGCTGGGCGACAAGGTCGCCATCAGGCAGGCCATCAACAAGCTCGTCTTCGGCGACATGCCCAGCTTCGACCCCTCCCTCCAGCTCGCCCTGACCGGCCTCACCAACATCCCCGCCGGCCAGAAGCTCGTCATCGTCATCAGCGACGGCGACCCCTCGCTCTCGCGAAACCTCATCACCAAGTTCAAGAAGAACAACATCACGATCTCGACCGTCGGCGTCAACCCGCACTCCGCTCGCGATCTCAACACACTCCGCTACATGGCCGATCAGACCGGCGGCAACTTCTACGCCGTCTCCAACGCCAACGTCTCGACCATCCCCGAGATCTTCTTCAAGGAGGCCCAGACCGTCCGCCGCCCGCTCATCTGGGAGGGCGACCCCTTCCAGCCCGTCATGCAGCCCGTCGTCTCCGAGCCGATGGTCGGCATCCCCGCGGTCCCGCCACTGTCCGGCTACGTCGTCGCCGCCGACCGCCAGGGCGGGCTGGCCATCGTCACACTCCGAGGCATCGAAAACGACCCCATCGCCGCACACTGGCAGTACGGCATGGGCCGCACCTTCGTCTTCGCCTCGGACATCGGCGCCCGATGGACCACCATGTGGACGCAATGGCCTCAGTTCCAGGCCTTCTGGGAGCAGCACGTCCGATGGGTCATGCGCGCCAGCGGCGACGCCAAGATCCGCGTCCTCACCGAAAACCAGGGCGACGTCACCAGCATCACCCTCGAAGCCCTCACCCCGGACGGCGATCGGCTCAACTTCGCCTCCATGATCGGCCGCGTCGCACGCCCCGACGGCGGCACCGAAGACTTCGAGTTCGTACAGACCGCACCGGGCGTCTATCAGGCACGCTTCAAGTCAGACGCCGCCGGAACATACCTCATGAACATCCGCTACGCCGCGCCCGACGGTCAAGGCGGGCAGATCGAGGGCAACGTCCAGGCCTCCATCAGCCGACCCTTCGCCGACGAGTTCCGCGCACTGTCCGACAACGCCGCACTGCTCATGCAGGTCGCCGAGATCACCGGCGGCCGCGTACTCCCCGCCGTCCCCAGCGATCCGGGCGCCGACCTCTGGCGGCGCGACGGCATCGAGATGCCCATCGCCACCAAGTCGCTCTGGCTCGCCATCGCGCTGGCCGGCATCGGCATGTTCCTCCTCGACGTCGCCGTCCGACGCGTGCGCATCGATCTGGTCGCGATCGGCCACGCCGCGGTCGGCCTGTTCAAGGCCGGCACCGTCACCACCGGCCGGCAGATGCAGTCTCTGCACGAAGCACGCGACAAGGCACGCCAGCGCATGGCGCACGCAGAAAGTCCCGACGACGAGTCCGCGCCGCTCGCCGCCAGACCACGCGACAAAAAAGCCGCCGCCGCTAAGTTCGAGGCCACCGAAGAGCAACTCCGCGCCGCACGCTCCGGCTCGATTCTTGACACCGAACCCACACCACCCGCCAGATCCGCCGTGAAGAAGCCCGACGCCGAAACCACGGAGGAGGGCATGTCCCGCCTGCTCAAGGCCAAACGCCGCGCACGCGAAGA
>JADFOF010000119.1 GCA_022563015.1 Planctomycetota bacterium | reverse complement strand
TTCGTGGCGATGCGTCGGCTGAGTCGGCCGGCGTGGCTGTTCAACTACAACGGCGAAGCGCACGGCCTGCGCCAGAAGCAGAACAAGAAGGACTGGACGATCCGCATGCAGCAGTTCTTCGACCACTACCTCAAGGACGCCCCGCCGCCGGTCTGGCTGGCCCACGGTGTGCCGGCGGTGGAGAAGGGCAAGAACCTGGGGCTGGACCTGATCGAGAAGGACGGGAAGAAGAAGGCACCAGGCACCGGGCATTAGGCATCAGCAAAGGCAGTGGAAGAAGAGGCCCAAGCGCAAGCGAGGGCTCACGGCGGGATAGCTCTGTGAGCTGTCCGTCTTTGGCGTGTGGCATGCCCTGATGTCGAGAAAGATGCCGTCCGCTGCCGAGTCGCCAGCGGCGCCTGGCGAGGGGTTGACTACCGGCAGCCGAATACGAAGTGATTCTGGAAGCACAGGAAGTCGAATATGTCGCAGACCCCTCGGCCCGAGATTGTGTCACAGTCGCACGCATAAGGATCACCGCTCACGAAACTGTCCTGAAAGCACAGAAAATCGAAGATATCCAGTGTTCTGCATCCAGTGCTGTTGTCGCAGTTTGCGTAGCACTCGGTCTCGATGAAGGCCAAGCCGGTGATCGCGGACGATCCGACAACTCCAACCAGCGTGTTGACCGTGGGACCAAACCCGCCAATCGTGTCAATTGTCCAAAGCCCGCCGATTCCCCTGTCGTAGTGGTATATCAAGTCATCAATCTCGCTGTACGCCGTCCAGGCAAACTCGGGACTCACCGGGCCGATGTTTGTCGTAGCGCCCGACACCAGATCCATATGAGCCACCATTCCGCTGCCGTTTGCATCAGCGGTGTAGTACAGCTGGCGGCACGAGTCATACACTCCATGGTCGTTGTCTCGGCCGTTCGCGACCAGCGCCTCGAAGACACCGTCAAGCGACAGCGTGTACAGCTGCCTGGATACGATACTCCCTGACCGCGGCCGGCGGGAAACGACCAATGACCCAAGGTGATCTACATACTCCATTGATTCGACGAGGCCAACCGTGCCACTATTGCCCAACACTGCAAGCCTTGAGGCGCTCCCAGTCGAGCGATCATACTCGACAAGGAACTGATCAACGCCGCTCCCGTGAAACTCATTCTGAATGCTCACGAGGCGCTGTTCGCGCTTGTGAAACACCAACTGTCGCGGGCCCCACACAATTGTCCCATTTACCGTGATCGGCAGACCATGTGGGCCGACGATTGTCACGGACGAGGGATTGTGGCGGTCGATCTCCACAAGATCGGATGCGGTTATTCCGTAGAGCACGGGATCTTGCGCGACGGCTGAATGAGCCAAGAGTAAAATGACCGAGGACGCTAGGAGTGCCTTGAGCATGCTGGATCCTCTCTCGATTGCTCTTCTCTCACTGAACTGACTTCACACAACTCTACTTCATGGACGCCGACCGATGGATGCCTTCCGGATACACGGGCAATCGAACACGTCGCAGACGATCTGGCCGGCTGGCCCAGGCCAACCACATGACATAACAATAAGCAACGCCAGTCTGTCACCTGCCTCATTTGCCACCTCCGAATCGGTGTCGCTCCGATTCCAGCGGACAGTTTCCTCCAGTATACTGGATCGTCGCCGCGATGCAAGGGGCAGCCGCGACCCCCTGTGGGGGGTCTGGTACGCGGTGGTGGTCGAGGCTCGGAAATCAGATGATGCCGTATTCGCTGAGGATGCGACGAAGCGACATGGCGGCGGAGGAGTTGGAGGGAAGGGACCCCCTCCGTCCCGACTTGTCGGGACACCTCCCCCGTCGGCGACGGGGGAGGAGGCGACAGAAAGGATCTCAGCCGATCAGGCCTTCCATTCGCAGGGCGAAGTAGACGTTCAGTGCGTTGAAGCCGATGTGCATGACGATGGGCACGCCGATGCGCCGGGTTCGCTCGAAGGCGAGTCCCATGGCGACGGCGAGTACGAACAGCGGCGCCAGGGAGTAGTAGGGCATGATCTCGTTGCCCTTCTGGTCGAAGCCGTAGTGCATCGCCGTGAACGCGGTGGCGGAGATGAGGATGGCCAGCCACGGTGAGCCGAACCATCGGAGCATGGCGGTCTGGAGGAAGACGCGGTAGATGGTCTCCTCGACGATTGGGGCGCCGATGACGACAGCCCCGATGAGCGCCCAGACCCATGGGTCGTGGAAATTCGTGGTGATGGTCAGGAGCGTGTCGTGGGCGATCGGCCGGGTTGATTCGTTCGAGATCCACTCGTGGGCGGTGATGGCGCCCGAGGAGGCCAGCTCGATGACGGGGTACGCCAGGGCCAGGCACGCCAGACCGATGATCAGGTCGCCCGGCAGCAGCCGAAGCCCCGCAGCCGAGGCGTTCCGCGAGAAGAGGTGGATCATGCCGATGGCGACGATGGCGGCGAGGGTGTAGGTTGCCAGATAGACCCTGGCCTGGCCGAGGAACGAGCCCGGGTTGCCCCCGGTGAGCCAATCCTGTCTGCCCAGGGCCTTGGCCGCGAAGGCCCAGGCGGTGAAGACGAGCAGCCCGGCGAAGAGCCACATGGGAGCGTGATGGGCGGAGACGTCGCGGAGCCCGCTCTTGGCCAGGGCGCCCGGGCCGATACCCCCGGCCAGCCAGAGCACGATGAAGACGAGCACGGAGGCGATGGCGAGGATCGGGAGCTTGTACCGTTGGGCGTACTGTGCGACGTCCGCGAGGGTCATCCGGTTGAGCGAATCGACCGAATCCAGCAGCGAGGGCGTCTGCTGGACGATCGGAGCGGGTTGAACGACGTCTTGTGAGGGGATGGCAGCGACCGCGGCCGATGAACCGATCAGAAGCGCAAGAATGACCGCAATGCCGACGAGCCTGGCCGAGATCATCGAGCACACGCGACTGGAGCTGGCCGAGCTGAAGGTGAAAACGCCCTTGGCGGAGCTGGAGGCGCTGGTGGCGCAGGCCGACCCGCCTCGAAACTTCTTCACGGCTGTCACACGTCGCGCCCACGCGTCCGGGATGTCGGTGATCGCGGAGGTGAAGCGTCGGAGCCCGTCAGCCGGGCTGATGCGGGAGGAATACGCGGGGGATGGATTTCGTCCTGAGAGCATTGCGAGGGGCTATTTCGAGAACGGGGCATCGGCGATATCGTGTTTGACCGACAAAAAGTTCTTCGGCGGCGATCTTTCGCACATCGAGCGGATTCGAGAGGCGGTCCCTCTGCCGATTTTGCGCAAGGACTTCATCATTGACCCGTGGCAGGTGTGGCAGAGCCGGGCTGCGGGGGCCGACGCTGTGCTGCTCATCGCCGAGTGCCTCAACGAATCCGAGCTGGTGGACCTGCTGATTCTGTCGCAGCGGCTTCAGATGACGGTTCTGCTGGAGGTGCACGATCTTGAGAACCTTTTGCGTGTTCGGCCTCACATTGGCTTTCCGCACCCGGGCTTCTGCCTGCTGGGGATCAACAACCGGGATCTGCGGACGATGCGGGTCGATCTGGGGCACACGCTCCGGCTGGCGGACCTCGTGGAGGACAAAGGCGTGCTGGTGAGCGAGTCGGGGATACGGACGGGCGCGGATCTTCGGCGTCTGCGTTCGGTAGATGTTCGGTGCGTGCTGGTTGGGGAGCACCTGATGCGGTCGCCGGACCCGGGCAAAGCCCTGGCCTCGCTGCTGGAAGGGGCGGGCTAGGCGGGGCTTATGGACCGGGGAAAGGTCGGCACAAGCCTGTCAGACCGCAACGCCGCGAGAGTCTGGACATAGGATAAAGCGGGTCGGCTTGGGAGGCTGATCGGCCGACCCGCACGTACCGACATCAACCGGCAGCCCGGGTGTCGGATCGGGGGCAGCCACCGGCTGGGCCCGGTCCGTCGTCCGGATCCAGGAGGTCAGATTCATGCTCAGGTCTCAGATATTCGTCGCGGGTCTCATGGCAGTTGTCAGTGTGGCGCACGCGGACCCGGAACAGGCTCGCAGGCGTCTGGAGGAGTCCGCCGAGGCGCTCAGGCAGGCACGCACACTGTCGTTTGCCATCACGCTGGAAGCGAAAGGGCCTTACAAGATTCACGTCGAGGGGACGGTGGAGTTGAAGCGGCAGAAGCGTGCGGCTGGGTTCTGGATCGCGCGGTTGAAGGGGAAATCGGAGTTGCCCGGCATGGAGATCCCCTACGACCTCGTGATCGACGGGGATTTGTACACGTGGATCGACCACGACGCGAAGAAGGTGATGCAGCGCATGGGCAAGGCTGCCAGCGATCGGCAGATCACGATCGCCAAGCAGTACGGGTGGATCCGCAGCCTGACCACGATCGATCCGTTCGATCTCGCAACCAGGACATACGAGACGATGGAGTTGGTCGGGCGCGAGACGATCGAGGGGGTCGAGTGCGACGTGATCGTGCTCAGGGAGGGCCCCGATCGCGCGACAAAGACGTGGTACATCTCCACGGGCGACCATCTTCCGCGACGGATGCGCATCGACCTGTCGCCCATGATGGACGACACGTTCACCATGAGCAAGCTCAAGCTCAACGAGGAGCTTGCCGAGACGGTGTTCGAGATCGCGACGCCCGAGGGGTACGCGGAGGATTTTCTGGGCAACGTGCCGACCACGGCGGATCACCTGGCGGTCATGGCGGCACCGTTGAATGCGGCCAGGGTCCGCGAGGCGCCGAGCTTTGAACTGGAGGCGACGGACGGGAGCACGGTGAAGATCGAGGATCTCAGGGGCGAGGCGGTCGTGCTTGAGTTCCTGCTGACGTACAGCGGGGCGTCGCGCCGGAGCGGACCCGAGATGAAGGTGTTTCTCGAAGCGGTGGCCGACAAGCCGGTGAAAGTGCTGACTATCCCCGTCCGCGAGCGCAGCCGGGAGAAGACGCTCGAGTTCTTTGAGAAGTACGAGTTGACGCAGACGGTGCTGCACGGGGGCGACGACACGGCGCGCATCTACGGCGTGACGAAGTACCCGATGTACGTTCTGGTGGATGCGAAGGGAATGGTCGCGTACGAGACGGGGTACATCCCGGGCCAATCGTTCCAGGCCCTGCTCGATGAGATCGAGTCGCTGCTCGGCGCAGAGGGGGGCGGCGACGACGCGAGCGACGACGCGAGCGACGGCGGGGCGTCGGACGGCAAGTAGGACGGCTGGACACGGGACCGGATTGCGTTCAGGGCGGCCCGCGTGCGACACGCGGGCCGTTTTCTATCGGAATGCTCTCAGGTCATACGGATCACACCTGTCAGTCGTGCGTGAGGGAGTACCATGCGTCCCTCCCTCCCGATTCCATCGGGACATCGGGAGTTTCGGACAGGCGCAGGTACGAGCCCTCCGCGCAAGCGGAGCGTTGTCTTTGTGCCGTGACTTGAACATTCCGTGCTCGCGCCCGGAGCTCGTCCGTCGCGCTGCGCGTGCGCATGTGAATAATGGGATTCGTATCAGACGTGGCGCAAAGCGGCGCGAAGGCGGCGCACGGGCGGATCTTCGTCGTCGAAGAAATCATCGAGCGGGCGCGTCGGCGCCAGGCCGTTGGCTTCCATGAGCGTGAGCAGCTCCGTCGGCGAGAGCGGGTAGGGCGGATCGGCGGATTGGTCGATGGGTTCGTCGTCGTCGCGTCCGCGGCAGATGGTGAGCAGTGTGCCGTGGGGCCTGATGAGCGAGGCGATGCCGGCGGCGGCGTCGGCGCGCATGGCGACGGGCAGCGTCTGAAGCGTGTCGATCTCGACGACCAGATCGAAGCGGCGCTGGAGCGTGTTGGACGGGGCGACGGCGTCGGCGACCAGGAAAGCGTCGGCGAGGTCGGGGTGGCGCCGCTTGGCCCATGCGATCGCGGAGGAACAGATGTCGAAGCCGACGACGTCGTAGCCCCGGCTGGCGATTTCGGCCACATCGTCGCCCAGCCCGCACCCGACGACGACGGCGCAGGCGCCGGGGCGCACCAGTGCGTGGGCGTCGGTGTTCAGCCATGCGACGAGCGGCGGGTTTGGACCACGTCGTTGCCATGGGATCAACGCAGGGTCGCCTTCGGCCCGGCGATAGACGGCGTCGAACTGCTCGGCGAGCTCGGCGTGGGCTGTTTGTGGGGCGTCGCGGGTGCTGAGTGCGTCCAGGACGCTTGCGAGTTCGTGCGCGGCAGTGGGCATGGAAGCCTCCCGGGGGACGAATCACTCCCCTCACCACCAGGGTGATCGACCGGTCCGGGTGTGGAGATGAGTCCGATCACAGTGTCGGGTTCGCCCGGCCGACCGGCATTGTACCACGCCGACGTTCACCGAAGCAAGGCCATAGCGACCAGAATCAGGGGTGGATGTGTCTCTGAGTGCGTTGGGAGGGCGTGTGAAAAAGCCGCCGGGGTGAGAGCCGCGGCGGCGTGTGGAGGCGTGTCTGGAGGGGGCGGGTCAGTTCATCTGGCCGGTGTCGATTTCGCCGCTGTCGAAGTCAACCCCCTTGAGACCGCCGCGGGTCCAGCGGTAATAGCCCTTGACGAGTTCACTCGTCTGCCCGTTGAGGGTGCGGGCCTCCCAGTCGGAGGGCGTGTACGCGAACACGGTATAGGCACCGCGCGCCGGTGGTCTGGTGCTGGGGCGGCGCGGGTGCCAGCCGAGGTTGGCCTCGCTGGTGGAGCGGAACGTTGCCGAACCGTCGAACATATGGATGGTGACCTTTGCCTCGGGATAGGCGTAGTAGATATCCTGGCGGCCGCTATGGCGACCCTCAGAGTCCATGACGTGGACCTTGGTGGCGGGGAAGGAGACGGAGGACATGCGAAGGTTGCCGAGCCTGTTGACGTCGGTGGTGTTGTAGCTGTGGCTGCTGCCCCCTTGGGAGAGGGGAAAGCGTTCGCCGCTCCATCGGCTTTGTTCGGGGTCGTACGAGGCGGGGACGACCTGGTATGAGGAGCTGTAGGGCCATCGCTTCTGGTCGGGCGGAACCGGGCCGGTTTCGCCCTGCGGCTCCTGGTATGGCTGCCAGACGCCCAGGTCGTGGTTGTTGATGGGGTCAATCTGCCAGTTGAGGCGGTGTTCATCCTCGGGATTGACGACCATTTTCTCCGGCAGTCGCTGCGCGAGGTAGTCATTGAGGACGAGATGTGTGTAGAGAACGTGCGGGATCCAGGCCGCGGGGAGCGGAAAGTTGTCGCGTCCGGTGCGTCGTCGGATGATGTCAACGGCCTGCTTTGCGGCGTTGGGAACCGCGGTGTTGGGAGCGGGATCCGGCCTCAACATAGGCCACTGGGTGCTTGGCGCCGAGGTGAAGGCGTAGATGCGGTCCTCGAAGTCCGAGGCGTAGGTGGCGGCGGCGATGGAGAACTGGCGCAGGTTGGAGAGGCTGATGGCGAGCTTGGCGCTGCGCCGTGCCTCACCCAGGGCCGGCAGCAGGATGCCGATCAGCAGGGCGATGATCGCGATCACCACCAGCAGTTCGATGAGCGTGAAGCCCATCCTGGTTCTGTTTCTTCGCATGGTTGTTCTCCACTGAATTTTGGGGCGCAACATCCAGATCCAACTTGCATCATACTGGAGAATGCCGGGGAAATAAAGCCCCGATTGGCGGGCCGGGCGAACATATTCGTGCCATGGGCTCATCTGTGGGCGAAGACCGGGCCAGATACAGGATGCCGCGGACGAAAGCTGATTCCGCTGGAGTATCATTTCGGTGGTAATTCATGCGGGGCGGCTCGAACGGTTTGCGAACATCGAGCGGCCGGATGGGGGTCGTCCCGAACGATGCTGATGAACCGGGGGGCGGGCCAGGAGAAACCG
>JADFOF010000118.1 GCA_022563015.1 Planctomycetota bacterium | reverse complement strand
CGCGGCGGTGTCGACGGCCCAGCCCTGGAAGTCGAACAGCGCGCAGTCATCGTCGAGGTCGTCGAGTCCGTCCTGCGTTCCCTGGGCTACTACGTTGAAGACGCTGATCGTCCCGCCGGCGGGATCCGAGCTGGCCCCATCGGCGTTGATCGCGGCCTTGATGGACGAGACTCTGCCGGCCATCCCTCCACCAGAGGGCATATGCAGCGTGGTCTCGAGCGCGGCGCCGAGGCCCGTCCGTGAGCCTGGATCAAGGTCGGCCGATAGCCGGCGGCGCTGATGCGGGCCAACCAGTCGCCAAAGGCGACGGGATCGAGGCTGAACACGGCGGCTCCCGAGCGTCCGTCGTCGACCCACACCACCGAGAAGCTGGGGTTCGGCCCCGGTGTCGCGGAGAGCGACTCGGCGCGAAAACCCTGTCGGTGCACGACGACGTAGCGCCTTTGGGCCTCCTGCAGGGGCAGCGGGGGCATGGTGCGCCAGCGCTCGGTACCGCCCGACACCCACGTGCCGAGGAAGCGAATGCGCTTGGCACCCCAGCGGATCATGCGCGTTGGCCGCCAGCCCTGATCGTTGAGGGCTTCCCCCACCTCGGCCCAGGGCAGGGACAACGCCGTGTCACAGTTGATCCGGGAGAAGTCGGATCATGCGATGGGGTGAATGTACCGACGCAGGCGAGTACTGTCAACGGCCTGCGGGTCGGCGAGTTTGCAGAGGTGGAGAGACAATTCCCCATAATTAATGCAAATCCGCTTTGTGGTGAGGGTGTGTGGCTCAAAGTTGCGCGCTCACAAGAAGGAATGACCCAATAGTGGGGCAGGACTTGTCCTGCCACCGTCGATTCCGGCGGAAGTATGTACCTATTGAAAACACCCCTCAACGCGGGACGCAGGTACACTCTTCCAAGCCAATGGAACTGAGATCCCCAGCACCCACGAGCGACTAGGCCCCGCCCTCCGAGGAGAGCGGGGCTTTTTCATCCGGGACCATCCTGTTGCAGGAAACAAAGACGCCCCACCAGTAGGGGCGGGGCGTGCTCTTGTCGTGCCGTGCCGTGCCGCGTAACCACCGTTTCAGCCTCTATCAGCCCCTACTGGCTGTTCTGGCCCGGAGGCGGTGGACCGCCGTATGGCGGTTTTCGGGCTGCCTCAAAAGTTTGGTGAACACGATCACCTCCTTTCTGAGGATCAGTCAGCGTCTTGTTCCGGCTTGTCCGCTGCCGGTTGCACATCCGGCGAGACATCTCGCTTGGCCTTGGGCTTTGGCCAGCCCTTGCCTGGCTTCTTCTTGCCCAGGGCGTCGTCCACCCGCTCTTCCCAATCCCCTTCCAGTTTGAGCCGTTCAGGATCGGGCCCTGGCGTCCCGCCCTTGTGTTCTGCGTTCGTCATGGTGCCGTATTCTACGCGACCATTCTCAGGTGTGGCGGGACAGGTTTTCGCCGGAATGTGCCGCGTGTGCCAAATATTCCACGCGGCAAGTCCACGCGCTTGACATGTGCCGCCTACAGTGGTGGAACACAGAAGCCCGCCAGATCGCCGGCGGGTCAAAGAGGGCTCGATCATGGCCACTGAAAAGAAGACAACGCCGCCGTACATCCCGTACTCCACCTTCAAGAATGCGACGACCGGCAAGCTTGTTACGAGCGCGGGAGACCTTCCGTCCCACATCGACAGCTCGGTACTGCCCGGGATGGCCGGGGGTACGCAAGCCCACTACTTTGTTGCCCTGCGCTTCTTCGGGTTGATCGACAAGGAGGGCCGTCCCTCTGATCGTCTGCGGCGAATGGTGTCTGGCGATGACGGATGGGAGGCGGAAATGAAAGCGCTGCTGGAACGGCACTACTCGGATCATCTGCCCATCCTCCCCAACGGTACACCCAAGAAACTCCGCCAAAGCTTCGATCAGTACGCCTCATCCGGTAGCGTGATTATGAAGTCAGTCCGGTTCTTTGTGGTTGCCGCCGAGGACGCTGGATTCAAGGTTGCCGACAGCATCCAGAAATCCAAGGGTGGTCCCGTGCCGAGTCGCGCGGGCGGCGGACGAAGAAGACGCAAGTTTCGAGATGACGATCACGACGATGAGCGTCAAACAGATCCGGGCAAGCGCACCGGAATGATCACGTACCCGCTGCACTTTCCCGGCCGAGCCGCGGGGGAGATCGTCGT
Organism: Planctomycetota bacterium; assembly: GCA_022563015.1. GTDB lineage: Bacteria > Planctomycetota > Phycisphaerae > Phycisphaerales > UBA1924 > JADFGU01. The sequence goes on along the minus strand of JADFOF010000118.1, from coordinate 5,642 downwards.
GCCGAACAACATCACCCCCGACGACATCGAGGTTGTGAAAACGATGGTTACTGCCATCGAGATCTACGCGAACGCGCAGAAGGGAGGCGAATGATGCCGCCGCCACACCCACGGGCCTCGGCGCGACCTGGAGGTCGCCATCGCCGGGGCGGCGCGAAAAGACCCGCTGGATGCAAGCAGCGGGCCTCTTCGTCAGGCGGCCGAAAGCCCGGTGGCCTTCGGTCACCATTCCTTGACCCCGTGGGCGGTCGGAGGACTGTCCACGGGCTTTTTTAGGGCCCGGCCTCGGTAGGCGCGTGACCTTTGGCGGTCCACGTCTAGGGTTCGACTCCCTGCGGGTCCAGTCTTTAGCTCATAATAACAGAAAATCGCCCCGCAGCGTCACAAAACCACCAAGTTTTCAGGCACCGGCTCGTTCTACTGGCTCTCTGTACAGGAGCCTTTTGCCGACCGAGGCCCGAATAGCGGCGTCCGTCCTGGCCCCGTCGTCGAGCTTCCGGGTGTTGTACCTGAACGAGAACTCGGACATGTACCGATGCAGGTGCTTGCGGCTGACGGAGTGGAACGTGCCGTACATCCCACGCTTGACGAGCGAGAAGAAGCCCTCGATCGTGTTCGTCGTCACGTCGCCCCGGACGTACTCGCCCCTGCCGTGGTTGACGTGATCGTGCTGGGCATACTCTGGACCGAGCCGCCTGTAGGCCCGTAGCTCGTCCGTGATGATACGAGACGACGTATCCACGTTCTCACGCACGATCTGGCGGATGTTTCGGGCCGTGACGCCCTGAGACACCTCGGCCCGGACGCTGCCGCCCCGCTCCACCATGGCCACGACGCGCGTCTTGGTGCTGAAATGCGCGCGGGGCTTCGCACGCCCGGCAGTCCAGCCCTTGTATCGCGGCTTGCCGCCTATGAAGGTTTCGTCGATTTCAACCGTGCCAGAGAGCTTTTCTGGTTCGCCGTAGTTCTCGGCCATGGCCCACCTGATGCGGTGCATCAGAAACAGTGCGCTCTTGTAGGACAGCCCGGTCTGTCGCTCGATCTGTTTGGCGGATATGCCCTTCTTTGACGAGCACGCCGCCCAGAACGCGGGCGTTGACCTTAGCCAACTGCTCGCGGGTCCGCTTGAGTGCGCCCTTGGAGTTATTCACGGCACGGGTCACCACAACAACGCCGTCCACCTGCGTGGCCAGAACCAACGCGTCGCTCACCAGCAATACCGGCGGACCGTCGAGAATCACACGGTCGTATTTCTTGACCGCCTCGCTGATCAACTCGCGCATGTAGCGCGTCCCGAGCAGTTCCGCCGGCGTGGGCGGCATCGGCCCGGTGGACAGCACGTCCAGGTTAGGCATGTCCGTGTTGCTCACCAGGTCGTCCAGTGTCGATTGGCCCACAAGTATGTTGCTGAGCCCTTCGGCGCGGGTGTTGCTGAAGACCGCACGCACGCCCGGCCGGCGGAAGTTGCAGTCGATCAGAAGGACGCGGTGGTTGCCGCGCGCCATCGACACCGCCAGATTGATCGCCACCGCCGTCTTGCCGTCTTCCCCGCTCGGGCTGGTGATCAGAATCGAGCGCTGCGATTCGGCCGGACCGCTGAACAGCAGGTTGGTGCAAATCTGGCGGAACGACTCGGCCACCAGCGATTGCGGCGCAATTCGAGCGGCGTTCTCGATCTCGTCCACATCGGCCTCGTCGTCGTCCAGGTTGGGCACGGTGCCGAGAACCGAGAGCCGGCCGTGCCGTGCGACGTCGATCGGCGTACGAATGGCGTTGTCGGTGAACTCTCGCAGAAAAGCCAGGCCGAACGAGCCTAGTATCGAAAGCAGAAACCCGCCGCCCAGATAGACAGGCAGATTGGGCCGGCTGGGACGAAATGGAAGCTGGGCCAACTGAACGATTTTCAGCCGCACACGGGCGCTGTCGGCCAAGGCGTGGTCCGCGGCGCGAAAGGCCTGCTCGAGCAGCGCGAGGGCCTCTTCCAACCGCTCTTCCTCGCTCTGCATGTTGCCGTATTCCTGCAAGTGCTTATCGACGTCTCGCCTCTTTGCCTCCTGCTCCTGAAAGTCCTCCTGCAGACTCATCAGTGCGGTGCGAGAGCTATTTACCAGTTGCTCGAGATTGTTGAGTTCGCGCTCCCGCAGGTCGTTCATCAACTCTTCGCGCTTGCCGACTTCGAGCTCGGCGAATTGCCGCGCACGCTGCTTGAGCAGCTTGATGTGGCGATGATTCTCGCCCATGAGCAGAGAGCGCGCGCTGGCGATCTCGACACCGATCACCTCGACCTGCTGTCGCCAGAAGCGCAACACCGGATCCGATTCGACCAGCATCTTCATTTCAGGCGTGATGGGGAGACTACGGCCCAGGCGGCGAACCTCGGTCAGTTGAGCCTGCAGCGCGGCCAGGTTGGCCTGCATCATCGACATGCTCTGGGCCATTCGGGCAAGGTGATCGGTAACCAGTCGGCTGTCGCCCTCGAGATTGGGAATGTCCACGGTGGCGCGGAAAGTGGACATCGTAAGTTGAAGGGTCTTCAGGTCGTCCTCGAGGTCTTCCTTGCTGACGCCCAGGCTTTTCTTCGTTTCGCGATAGTATCTCGTGGCTTCCCCACGATAGCGTTGCTCGAAGCGAGTCATGATGGTGTTCACCAGCAGTTGGGCTTCCACCGCGTCCTTGCATGCCAGTCGCACTTGAATCAGGTTTGAATCGCGTATCGGAGCACTCCTGACATATGACTGCAGATCATAGAGACACTCGGGTATATCGCCGTCATACCATTTGTAAAACTCGGTTTGCATTATCTCCGGAACGCGCAGCACCTCCGAAAGCACATCCAGGTGCGTCAGCTTGAGCGCTTCGGATTCGAGTTCGGTCGCTATGATGTCCGGATTGACCAGCGCCCGTTCGATTTGCATGCCCTCTGCGCTGGGCGGATCGAGCTGAAAGTACCCCTCGGCCGTATACGCCGGAAAGAAGCGGTACACCACCAGCGTGGCGCCCATCACCATCAAGTAGAAGACCACGAACATGATCGCGATGAACAGCTTGCGCTGCTTGACGATTTGCCACATCTCGCCCGCACCAAGGCCGGCGATCTCGTCGCCGGCCGGCGGACCCAAGGCCGCCTGACTCGCGGCGGGAGAGGTGGACGGGATCATTTCGTGGGGATTTCCGAATTCGCTCATGATGCACCTTTCTTCGTCGGGTCGGGCCGACTGAGCGGCGACACTGCGTCGAGACCGCTCGGCGTCGACGCGCAGCTACGGCAGCTTCTTCAGCGCCTCGTCGACAAGTTTCTCGTACTTGGCGTCTCGAGTCGCGCGAGCGCCCCGCAACGCAACCTCGTACTCCTGCCGCGCCTTGACTCTTCGGCCGCGCTCGGCATGCACGCGGCCCAGGTGGTAATGGGCCGCGATGCTGTCCGGCTGTAGCATGACCGCCTCGAGCAGCGCCTGCTCGGCCTCCTCGATCTGTCCGTTGAGAAACCGGACCCAACCGAGTGTGTCCAGTATGTTCGGGGCGCGCCGCATGAGCTCGTTCGCCCGTTCGGCGTACTTGAGGCCTTCTTTCGGCCGATTCAGCTTCTCGGCCAACAAGAGCGCCAAGTTGTTGTTCGCCACTACGCTGTCCGGATCCTCCTCCAGCACCAACTCATAGGCGCGGCGCTGAGCCACGGGATCGTCCGACGCCAGCGAGGCGCGCATTTGAAGCACTGCAATACGCCAGGGCGTGCCGGGCGCAGTGCGGGCAACCACCGATTCAATCAACTTCGCAGCTTCGGGCATGACCTCGTTCAATATCAGGATCTGCACGTATGCGGCTTCGTAGCGCGCGGAATTCGCGTCGGCCTTCTGCTGCTCGGACAGCCGCTTGAAGAGCGACAAGACACCCTCGTCCGGGAGAAAACCGTCGGCCACGGTCAGCACGCGCAGCAATTCCCCCCAACTGTGGGATGCCCCTTCGTGAACCGCCTTTTCCAACAGCTCCAAAGCGCGCTCGCTCTGGCTGCTGCGGTAGTATGCCTCGGCGCCGCGCGCCCGGACCGACGGCCACATCAGCTCGGCTTCGATCGCCTCGTATGCGTTGATGGCCTCTGATTGACGACCGGCGCGGACCATAGCGGTCAAGAGCTTCCAATGCACCTGGTACGCGACGCTGCGGTTGTGCACCAGACTCAGCTCGACCGCTCGCCGCAGCGGTTCGACCGCGGCCGACGCCTCCCCGCGGTCCATGAGCAGACTGCCCAGCGCGTATGGCCAGAAGGTGCGGTCCGGGTACTTGTTCATGTACTCGCGGGCGATCCGCTGACCTTTTTCAAACTGACCGGTCCGTCTCAACATGTTGATCAGCCGATCCGCCGGAGTGCGATAGTCGCTGTACAGCGGAATGATCTCGCGCAGCTCGCTCTCGGCCAGTGCGTTCTCTTGCGTGGTTTCGTAGACACGGGCCAAGGCCAGGCGATGCTTCAAGCCAAAAGCATTCGGTTTCGCACGCTTGGCTTCGAGCAGATCCGCCTTGGCGGATGTGTAGTTACCCACGTCATGATAGAGACTCCCACGCCTGTACAACGCATATGCGTGCATCTGACCGCCTGGATCGGCATTCTTGGCGAGCAATTCGGAAAAGACGGCGATGGCCTGGTGATACTCCTTGCGGCGAATCTGCAGCTCGGCCAGCGTGACCAGACCGCGCGGCTCGTCCGGAAACTCCCGGCGAAACGCGTTGATCTCCTGTTCGGCATCGCCCAGACTGCGCTTGGCCAGCAGACCATCGATGATGAGCAGCATCGCCCGCTGGCGCATCGACGTCTGAGAGGGCTTCAGATTCGCAAGCCCGGCACGGTAGGATTCCAGCGCCTCGTCGGCCAGCCCGCGGCGCGAGCAGAAATCGCCCGTCCGAAAGCTAACTTCGACGATGGCCTGCCGTCGTAGATCGCCATCCGTCGGCAACGTGAGCGCCAATGTTCGTGCCTCGCGATAAAACTCATAGGCCCCGGTGTGATCGTCCAACTGCTCGGCGACGCTGGCCAGCAGATGACATGCGTATACCTTGTCCAGCCCCTCAACCTGGGCCTGGTAGGCCCGCACGACGCGCTCCGCGTCTTCGCGACGCCCGGAGTCTCCGTAGAAACCGGCGGCGGCTTGAACGACCGGAAAACTGGTCGGAGCCTGATCGAGCGCCGCGGTCAGACATTCTTCGGCCCGCACGCCGTCGGCGGTTCTCACATACAGATCCGCCAGCCGCAAAAGGTTGTCCACGTCATCCGGGTTCGTCTTGCGCAGATTCTCACGGCGTGCGATCCCCCGCTGCGGGTTGTCCTGCTCGTCCACCAGCTCTTGATTGGCTTTGACGAACGAATTGCTGGGGTTGAGCTTCGAAGCCACCTTCAGATGCTCGATCGCGGCCTCTCGATTGCCGAGCTGCCCGTAAGCGCGAAAGAGCATGGCGTGCGCCCGAAAACTGAGCGGGTTAATCTCCACAGCGGCTTTGAGCGTCTCGATGGCTTCGATATAACCGTGAAGCCAGCCGGGAGCGATGTTGGTGTCGTCGTCGAGCTAGATGACATGATCGTATTGCGCTTCCTGCAGTCCCCGATTCCGGCCGAAGCAAAGTCCCTGTCGTGATTCGAGAATTCTCGTAAT
>JADFOF010000117.1 GCA_022563015.1 Planctomycetota bacterium | reverse complement strand
CATGGGCCCTGGACGCCGGGCCGAACGCGGACTCCGCCATGAGTGACGTCAAACCCGCCGCGTCCGTGCCGCCGGAGCCATCACGGATCGCGTTGACGCGCCCCGGGCCGACGGTTGGCCGACCGGCGTGGGTGCACGGGATCAGGGCGGCGGTCTTTCTGTACCTGTTCGTGTCGTCGATCAAGGTCATGAGCGGCGGGCTCAAAGCGGTCGGCGACGACACCAACTGGCTCAAGGACATCTTCTCGCTCGGTCACAACCCGATCATCGCACTCATGGCCGGTGTCATCGTCACCGCGGTTGTTCAGAGCTCGTCCTTTACGACGGCGCTGATCATCACGCTGTGCGGCACGGAACAAATGGAAGTCGAGACGGCGATCTACGCGGTCATGGGCGCCAACATCGGGACGTCGATCACCTCGATTATCGTGTCGCTGGGGAACATCAAGTTCCGCCGACAGTTCCGCCGCGGGTTCACAGCGGCCATGGCGCATACCGCGATCAACTGGCTGACCGTGGCGGTGCTCTTTCCCATCGAGTGGATTTCCTACGCTGTGACGGACAAGGGACTGATCCTTCGATTCTCGGAGTGGGCTTCAAGGAGTATCAGTCTCTCGGGCGATATCGAGAAGCCGTTCAATCCGATCACGTGGGCGACGCACCCGGTCATATGGACCTTCGACGTGCTCACAAGCTGGCTCAGCAACCCGGTGACCCAAGGCGTGGTGATCGCGATCATGGGGCTGGTGCTGCTCTTTTTCTCGTTGTATTACCTGGTGGCGAGTCTCAAGGGGGCGCTGCTGTCGAGGCTTGAGGGTCTGTTCCGCTCGTTCTTCTTCCGCAATGACGCGATCGCCTTTGTGGTCGGCGTTATTTCGACGGTGCTGGTGCAGTCGAGTTCCGTAACGACGAGCCTGATTGTGCCGCTGGCGAGCGCGGGCGCCGTCCGGCTTCGGCGCATCTTCCCGTTCCTGCTGGGGTGCAACATCGGCACGACCGTGACGGGCGTGATCGCCGCGCTTGCGAGCATGCACCCTGACGCGATCACGGTGGCGGCGGCCCACATTACGTTCAATGTGTTCGGCACGCTGGTCTGGTACCCGCTTCGAGCCATGCCCATTTCGCTGGCACGAACCTACGGGCGGCTGGCGTCCAAATCCAAGCGCAACGCGATCGCCATCCTGGTCGTGCTGTTCCTCGTCATTCCGTCGGTGGGCATTGTGGTGACCGAGATCGTGAGTGCTATCATCAAGTAGTCTCGTCTGAGACCGGAGAATCGCACGCGATGTTCAAGCAGCTCTTTTCAGCACTCAGACGCAGCGAATCGCTCGACGAAGCATTCGCCGAATTTTCTCAGATGCTTGAGCACGCGAACTGGATGTTCAACCGCGCCAACGATGTGCTGCGTCGAGAGATCGACGCCGCGGATGCGCGCGATTCTCTCTATGAGCGCGACAAGTCGATCAACGCGCTGGTGCGATCGATCCGGCGCAAGATCGTTCGCCACCTGACGATCAACCCGGGCATGGACGTCGCCGCGTGCCTGGCCCTGATGAGCGTCGCCAAGGACGCGGAACGTATCGGCGACTACTGCAAGAATGTCTTCGAGGTCGGACAGTTTTACCGTCAGGACTTTCACATCGCGCGGTATCACGAGCCTCTGGAAGAGATGCGGCAGGAGGTCGAATCGCTCTTTTCATCTGTGCAGGAGGCGTTCTTGAACTCCGACTCTTCGCGGGCGAAGGAGGCGCTGGCCGCCGCGAGAGAAGCCCGCATGAAGTCCGACTCGATCATCGAGCAGCTGCTGCGCGACGACGCGAGCATTGAGACGCACGAGGCGGTCGCGTACTCGCTGCTGGCGCGACACTACAAGCGTGTGGCTGCACATCTGGCGAACATCGCGACGGCCGTGGGAGGGCGCATCGAGGATCTTGACTTCATCAACGCCTGAACAGGCGGGCCGCCCGACGCCGGATCATCTGGTCGCGCCGACGTGCTTCGAGCCCTGAACCGCGACCAGCCGACGCCTGAGCACCGCCAGCAGAGTCTCGGGCTCGAGGTAGTTCTCCGGCGGGCGAAAATAGACCTCGCACATGGGCATGTCCGCAGTCTTGGAACTGGCCGGTGGTGGCAGGGCGACGACCGTGCCGGCGGCCCCTTGGAAGCGATCGACTATGAGCTGCGGCGCGGCGACTCGAAACAGCACGTCCGGCCCGCGCACCGAGATGGAACGCACGCCCAGCACGGCTGCCGCCACGCGAATCTCCGCGAGACTCAGCACGATCCGCACCTGCGACGGGGGCGGGCCGTACGCGTCCGACAGGTCGCGCTCGACCTGTGCGAGTTGTTCATCCGACACGGCCTGGGCGATGCGCCGGTACGCATCCATCCGTCGTGCGTCCGAGGGGATGTAGGCTTTGGGGATCAGCCCGGCCAGCCCGATCTCGATGCTCGTCGCGCTGGGCTGGATGGTTTCCCGGCTTTGCAGATCGCGCACGGCGAGTTCGAGCAGCCGGCAGTACATCTCGTACCCGACGGCGGCGATGTGGCCGGACTGCTCGGGCCCGAGCAGGTTGCCGGCGCCGCGGATTTCGAGGTCCCGCATCGCGATCTTGAACCCAGCGCCGAGCATCGAGTATTGCTCGATGGCTTTGAGCCTATTTTTGGCCGCCTCTTTGAGCGTCCGGTTCAGCGGCAAGAGCAGGTAGCAATAGGCCCGGTGCTTGTAGCGCCCGATGCGCCCTCGGAGCTGGTGCAGGTCCGCCAGCCCGAAGCGGTCGGCATCGTCGATGATCATCGTGTTGGCGGTCGGGATGTCGATGCCGGACTCGATGATGGTGGTGCAGACAAGAATATCGGCGTCGCCGCGCATGAATGCGAGCATGACGCGTTCGAGCTGGCGTGCCGGCATCTGGCCGTGCCCGACGACGATCCGAGCGTCGGGTGCGAGCTTTCGCACCTCATCGGCGACGGAGATGATGTCTTGGACGCGGTTGTGGACGTAGTAGACCTGCCCGCCGCGCGACATCTCGCGTGCGATCGCGCGCTCCAGCCGCGTGCGATCCCACGGCACGACCTCGGTCACGACCGCCTGTCGGTCGAGCGGCGCGGTGGCCAGGCTGGATATGTCGCGCAGCCCGAGCAGGCTCATGTGCAGCGTGCGCGGGATGGGCGTGGCTGAGAGCGTGAGCACGTCGGCGGTCAGGCGAAGCTGCAGCAACCGCTCCTTGTGCTCGACGCCGAAGCGCTGCTCCTCGTCCACGATGACGAGGCCGAGGTCGGCGAACCGGATGTCCTTTGAGAGCAGGCGGTGGGTTCCGATGATGACGTCGATGTGCCCCTTGCGCAGGGCGTCGAGCGTGCTGTTGATCTGCTTGCCGGTCTTGAACCGCGAGAGGGATTCGACGCGGAACGGGTAGCCGGCGAACCGCTCGCGGAACGTCCGCTCGTGCTGCTCGGCCAGGACGGTCGTGGGGACGAGCACGGCGACCTGCTTGCCGAACTCGGCGGCCTTGAACGCGGCCCGGATCGCCAGTTCGGTCTTGCCGAACCCGACGTCGCCGCACAAAAGGCGGTCCATCGGACGCTCGTGCTGCATGTCGCGCTTGATCTCGCCCATGGCCGCGAGCTGGTCGTCGGTCTCCTGGTAGGGGAACTCGGCCTCGAATTCGCGCTGCCACTGGGTGTCGGCGGGGTAGCGGATGCCGGGCATGCTCTCACGCGCGGCGCGCACGCGGAGCAGCTGGGCGGCCAGGTCGCGCACGGACTCGGCCACACGCTGCTTCTGCCGCTTCCAGGTCTGCCCGCCCAGCGTCGACAGCCTGGGCGCGCCCTTGAAGCCTCCCACGTACTTCTGCACCTGGTCGATGTTGATGGCGGGCACGCGAAGCCGACTCCTGCCCGCGAACTCGAGGATCAGGTACTCCTGCCGATCGCGGGTGCCGCGCGGTTTCATCAGGGTCAACCCGGCGAAGCGCGCGATGCCGTGCTCGGCGTGCACGACGTAGTCGCCCTTCGTGAACTCGAGGAACGTGTCCATGGCCCGCCCGGGCGCAAGACGGGCTGTGCGACGCAGCGATTGGTAGCGGTGCAGCAGCTCGTGGTACGGCACGAGGGCGAGCGGTGCGTCCGAGCCGCCGAGCACGAAGCCGCGATGCACGTACGCCTCGATCGATTCGACGTTTTTCGCGCTGTGGTCCGCGAGCAGTTCGCCCAAGCGCGATCGCTCGCCCTGGTTCTGGCAGGTCACGATCACGCGCGTGCCGTCGGCTGCCATGCGGGCCAACTGCATGACCGCTTCGCCAGCCTCCTCGGCGATGGGCTCGAGCGGGCTGAGGCGAAGGTCCAGCTCGGCGACGCCCCCGGCGGACGGCGCGGAGAACTGGTTCATCTCGCAGAACGCGTGAAAACGCTGCTGCAATCGGGTGAAGAGATCCTCGGGCGAGAACAGCCCGCTGGCGTCGGTGGCGCGCTCGTAATACCCGCGTCCCTGCTCGGTGACCTCGAGGGTCTCGGCGAGAATCGCGATGCTGTCGGCCGGGAGCAGATCGAGAAAGCACGCCTCGCGGTCGCGCCCTCCGGCCGGGCCCAGATCCGCGCTGACCAGATCGACGCGGGCCATCGCGCGTCCCGAGCCCATGGTCTCGAGGTCGACCTCGGTGATCTTTTCGATTTCGTCGCCGAAGTAGTCGAGGCGGATTGGGCCTGAACGTGTCGAATCCGAAGAGGTCGGCCCGGGACGGGTCGGCTCGCTTGTGCCGGGTGGGAAGATGTCGAGGATGCCGCCGCGCAGCGCGAAGTCGCCCGGCTCCTCGACCGCGTCCACGCGCCGATACCCCGCATCGGCCAGCCACCGCACCAGCTCGATCGGCGAGAGCTCGTCGCCCACGGAAACGGTTCGGCACAGCGCGCCCAGATCGGCCGGCGCCGGGACGGCCTGCATCAACGCCTGCACCGGACACAACGCGACGACGGGTCGATCGCTCTGGTGCGGCTCGGTCGTCCGGCGGACCGCGTACAGCCGCTGCGCGCACAGATCAAGGCTCACGTTTGTCTCGCCGGGCAGGACTTCCAGCGCGGGGAACTGGAACGCGTCGGCGCCGAGGGATGCGAGTTCGTCCGCGGCTTCTCCCGCGTCATCGACGTGGGCGTAGACCAGCACGATCGGCCGCCGCGTCAAGCGTGCGATCGCCGCTGACACCAGCGCGCCGGACGACCCGACCAGCCCGCTCGCGCACACCTGCTGCCCGGCGTCGAGCCTGGACGCCAACGCCGCCACGGATGGGTCAGCCGAGATCAGGTCAATCAGGTCCAATGCCGACTCCGAACGGCGCACGCGCGTACACGACGCGGCGTGCCGAGCCCGTCGTGCGAACGCATCCTTCGTGTCGGCTCATGGTAACCGACGCACGCTCAGCGCGCCATCGCCAGGTCGCGGATCTTGTCGACGGTGCGGGGCCCGATCCCGCGCACGCGGGCCACATCGTCCAGCGATGCGAACGGCCCATTCGCCTCTCGATCCGCCACGATCCTGGCCGCCAGCGTCGGGCCGATGCCCGGGAGCAGCTCCAGTTCGGCTGCGGATGCGATATTGACATTGATCAGCCGCGGCGGGGTCGGGTCGGGCTTGGTCTCGGCCTGGACTTGCGCCTTAGCCCCGGCATCGAGCGAACCGGGCCGGGCGGCACGATCCGGCTCGGACGCCACTGGGTCCGGGGCAACCTCGGCCCGGGTCGGTGGGGTCGGCTGAGGTCGCGAGGCGATTGTCCACACGATGCCCGTGATCGATGCCGACCCGAGAATCCCGACCGCGATCCACTTGGCGGCCGAGGTGGTCCAATCCTGCTTGGGGGTAGCCATCGCACGATTCCTAACTGCCCACGGTCGTCTCTCGCAGCGAGCGCATCTCGTCGCGCAGCGCCGCCAATCGCTCGAGCCCGGGCTTGGGCTGCCCGTTCACATCGATCAGCCCGCCGGCGACCATCTCGAACCGCCGCGACGCGTCGGCGAGGTCCTGCCAGCAGACGCTCTGCACGTATGGCTTGGCGGCGGCGAGGCGTCCGACGGCGGCGATCCAGTCGCCCTGGCGCTTCGGCGACCACGCCTGCCCCCACTGCCCCGGCTCATACCCGTCCCGGGCCTGAAGCATCTCGCTGGGCGCGCCGAAGGCGGTCAGTGCGATCGGCCTCTCAAACTCCGCGAATCGATCCAGCATCTCCGAGATCGCCAGCAGGTCGCGCGACGCGCCGCCGGGGCTCGGCTCGCCCAGCTGAAGCCGAATGCCCAGCACGTCATAGCTCACCGCCGCCTGCGCGATGAGGTCGCAGTACAGGCGGGGCTCGAGCGTGTTGCGCGCATCGGCGCCGTACTCGCCCCACGGGTGAGTGATCTCGATCTGGATCACGGCCTTGGGGTGGAGCTTGCGCACGACCATCGTGCACACGCGGGTGAGGTCGATCACCTGCTCGGGCGCGAGCCGGAAGTTCTCGCTCGCGTGCATACCGGACACGATGGTCCACACCGGCGCGGATCGCCGGTACCGGATCACGAGCTGGCGAACATGCTCGTAGATCAGCTCGCGCAGCGTCTCGTAGTCGTTCTCCCAGATGTGCAGCCAGTCCGGTACGGCGGCGTCGCGGAAGTCGATCACCGGCCCGGCGACAACCGGGAGCTTGGCCTTGCGCACCGCCCACTCGATCCAGCGGTCCGTGTTCCCGAACGAGTACGCGCCCTCGCTGGGCTCGAGGTCGTTCCACCGCATCGGCACGCAGACGAAGTCGCACGACCGACGGAGCGATTCGCACAGTGTCTGGCTGAACATCGACGGATTTATGCCGCACCCGACGCGCGGCAGCGAGCCGAGGATGACGCTCCCGCCATCGATCAATCGCACTGGGACCCCGGCTGCGAACGCGTCGTTCTCGTCCGAGCGTTGCGCCCTTGCGAGCGCCCGCTTGTACAGAACGCCCGCAGCGCGCTGCGCCAGCTGCTGATCCGCCCGGCGCAGCGCCAGTTCCTCGCCGGCATCGACGCACAGGCAGATCGCCAGTCGCGCCTGGCGGTCGGCCTCGAGCGAGTACCCGCCGAGCGTGTCCGTCGGATCGGTCTTCTGCGAGACCAGCGCCCGCGAGAACGCGTCGCGCGCCCGCCCGAAGTGGTCCATGACCGGGTCGTCCTCGGGCAGGTCGAACAGCCCCCAGTCCTCCAGCTCGTTGAGGATGAGCATGATGCGCCGCCGGGCCAACTCCAGGGAGAGCAGGTACGGCTGGTCACGCTCGGGCAGCACGCAGGTGCGCAGCAGCAGATCGCCCATGGGCGCGTCCGAGCCGGGCTTGGGCTCGACGCGGTATTGCAGCGCAAGCCCGGCGGTGCCGGCGGCAGTTTTCTCGCACCGGATCCGGCCGTCCTCGACGAAAATGCGCGCCGGAACGACGACGCCCCCCTGCCCGAACAGACAGGCGTGCCCGAGCGAGATCGTCGCCGCCTCATCTCCCTCGCTCAAAAACGCGAACATCAGCATGCGGGGACGAACACCTCCTGGACCGACCCGGGGGGGGTGTTGAGTCGGCGTGGGTGTATTGTTGCTGCATGTGGGCTCCCAGCAACCCCGCCGACGGTACGATTGCTCGATGACCACCACCGGAACGCACGATCAGGCCCCGCTGAGCTCGACCGACCTTGCCCTGCCCGGCCGACGCTGCGGCAAGGTCCGCGATATCTACCGGCTGCCGGGCTTGGCGGGCGAGCCCGACCGCCTGGCCATCATCGCCACCGACCGCATCTCGGCCTATGACGTCGTCCTGCCCACCGCCATGCCGGGCAAGGGCCGCCTGCTGACGGAAATCTCCGTCTGGTGGCTGCGGTTCATC
>JADFOF010000116.1 GCA_022563015.1 Planctomycetota bacterium | reverse complement strand
GGAAGTGACAAGGTGACGGAGTGACGAAGAAGAGGAAGAGACGAAGTGGGGGAGAAACAGAGAGGCGGAGTGACAAACAGAGCCCCCTGCGCGAGCAGGGGGTCCTCTTCGCCTGCCATTCGCTGGGAGAGACGAAGTGGCGGAGGGGTGTGCCCGCGTGGGCCGCGGGGGACGGCGCTAATGGTCGTCGTTGTCCCGCTCGCGCCCGGGCTGCGCGGGACTGAGCACGAGGCTTCCGGTCTCGGAGATCGTCCCATTGAGGCCGTGCACATGCACCAGCCGCCCACCCTCGTGCGCGGTCAGCGAGATCCATATCGCCACGCCGAACGATGCGGCGACGGCAATCACACCAGTCGGAACCCGCACCGGACATGACGGCTTCGTGTTCTTCAACGCGAGTTGCCGAGGCGTCGCAGGTATACTCGTGCAATGGATGGAATCACACGATGAGAGGGTTGCGTGGCTGGACACTCGCGTGTGTCGTTTTCGCGGGTCTTTCCTGCAACGGACCGGCGCGCGGACCCGACGCCGAGGCTCCGCGCTCGACGTACCTCGGTGGCGAGCCACGGCAGCTGACCCGCCTGCGTCCGGAACGGGCCTTCGTCTATGTGCCGGGCGAGGCATGGGCGTATTCGCACCACCCGTACATCGCGTCGTTCGGCGGCCAGCTTGTCGCGATCTGGTCGAACGGTCGGCGTGATGAGGACGCGCCGGGGCAGCGCGTCGTGTTGTCCCGGAGCGAAGACGGGCAGGTCTGGAGCGAGCCTGAGGTCCTGGCCCAGCCGCGAACCGACGCCGAAGGTGTGGAGTTCGTGCTGACCGCAGCGGGGTTCCACGAGCACGAAGGGGTGCTCGCCGCGTACATCGCCCGCTATCGCGAGGATAAAAGCGAGACCGGGCTGAGCGTCGTCACGACCCGCGACGGGGTCGAGTGGACCGATCCGATAGACCTCGGCGTGGCGATGTCGCCGAACGAAGGGCCACGAAGGCTGGCCTCGGGGGCGCTGCTCATCCCCGGTCACAGCGCCTTTGCGCGCACCGACGACCGCGCGGGGCTTGGTGGGTGGACAATGAGCGGGACGTACCCGGCCGAATGGGAGGGCTTTGAGGACAACCCGGCGACCATCTGGTCGGTGCGCGAACGGCTCGAACGGGCCGCGCCCCTGTGCGAGGCGTCGATCATCGAGCGGGACGGCGTCATCCTGGCGATGCTGCGGGCGACGGGCGACGGGTTCAGCGGCGAGCTGTGGCTCACCCATAGCGCCGACGACGGGCGGAGCTGGAGCGAGCCCGAGCCCACGGCCTTTCCCGACAACGACCACAAGTTCCAGTTCGGTCGGATGCGCGACGGGCGGTTCTTCTACCTTGGCTGCCCGGACCCGATGCCCAGACATCGACGCAGCCCGCTCGTCCTCTCGCTGTCGAGCGACGGGCGCGTGTACGACCAGCACTTCGTGCTGGCCGACGAGCCCTATGAGCGCCGCTACGCCGGGCGCAGCAAGGGCGGTCAGTACGGCTACCCCCGGCTCGTCGAGCACGATGGGCACGTCTGGGTCATCGTCTCGCGGCAGAAGGAGGCGATCGAGGTGCTGTGGTTCCCGCTCGCGGACCTCGACCAGCGGTAAGGCCGAGTGCTCGCGCATCGTCGTGGTCGCAAGCGGGCGGACCGTCATGGTGCGCGCGGGTGCGATCGGGATCGAAGTAAACGTCGCGCTGCTCGCGCTGTTTGCCCTCAACACTCCCCAGCCTCATCCGCGTTGCTCTGAGCAGTCCTACCCCTCAAACACTACCGGCAGCGGGGCCAGCTTCTTGCCCGTCGATCGCAACGGCAGAGGGACCGCCTGCGGGTCGCCGGCGAGCATGGCTGGCACGAGCAACGGCTGCCCGGCGGGCACGCTCCCCGATTCACCCTCGTCCACGCCCTCCATCGCCATCACCACGTCGCGCACCGGGCCGCCGGCCGCGAAGTCGAACTGGCGGTAGACCTGTCGCGGCACGACCCCGCCCCGGCGTTCGAGCGTGACGGCGATGAACGACTCGATCATGGCGAGCACGTCGCCCGGCGGATCTCCCCCGCCGGTCACGCGCGCGAACGCGACGGGGCTGGTGCGGAACATCGCCGCGCCCGGGCTGGGGAGGTAGAGGTCGATCGCGTTCCCCGCCAACGCCACGAGCAGGTCGCCGGGGTGGCGTGCGACGAAGCGGTCCTCGGCCAGTCGCCACTCGACGCCGCGCGACCGGGCCGTTGACAGCGCCGCGCGCGCGTCCCGGATCAACGCGTCGATCTCGGGGGGCATTGGCTCGCCGCGCCAGACGCTGTGGATCTCGCCGGTGTGCTGGCGGATGAGGATCTCGGCGCGGTCCAGCCCGAGCGCCTGCTCCTCGCGTTCGAGCGAGTCGATCTCGCTCACAGCGTGTGCGACCGCCTGCAGCGTGATGATCGAGACGACCGACTGCCGCACGCGCCCCGCGTCGCCGTGCTCGGGCAATGCCAGGGCGGACCGTGCGAACTCCGTCCATCTGGCGAGCAGCGCCGCCCAGGTCAAGGCCCGGTCGAGCTCGTGTGTCTCCGATTCGCTCATCCGCCCATCCTACGCCCGGGGTACACTGGACCCATGGAGTTTAGCGTCACTGGTTTGACCGCCTCGCAGCGCTACAAGCTGCTGATCGGTGGCATCGTTCCGAGGCCGATCGCCTTCGTTTCGACCGTCTCGATCAGCGGTCAGAGCAACCTCGCGCCGTTCTCGTTCTTTGCGGGAGTGTGTTCGGACCCGATGACGCTGCTGTTCTGCCCGGCCAACGCCGCCGACGGGGGTGAGAAGGACACCCTGCGCAACGCCGCGCCACCAGCCGAGGGCGGCACCGGGGAGTTCGTGGTGAATGTCGCGGTGGAGGCGTACGCGAATCGGGTCGCGGCGGCCGCTGAGCCGCTGCCGTCCAGCCGGAGCGAGTTCGACTTCATCGAATTGACGCGTGCCGACGCCGCGATGGTCAAGCCGCCGCGCGTCGCCGAATCCCCCGTCGCCTACGAGTGCCGAACCATCCAGGTGATCCGTCTGAACCCGGGGGCGCCGGCCGGTGGCAACATCGTGATCGGCGAGGTTGTTCACGTCTTCGTCCGGGACGATCTGATCGACGATCGCCTGCGCATCGACGCCGACGCGCTCCGCGCGATCGGCCGCATGGGCGGGCTGTCCTATTGCAGGACGCGGGACCGATTCGAGATGTCCGTGGGTTCGGCGGCGCTGGAGAAGTAAGGGGCGGGCGTGGCTACCGACGCCGACGGGCTGCGAACAGCCCTGCGCCCAAGAGGACAGCCAGAGCCCCCGGCGCGGGGATCACCTGCCCGCGAATCTCGCCTCCGGGGTGCCGGACCGTGTGGATGTTCATGTACCACAGGCCGGCCTGGACGTCGGCTGCGTGCGCCGGAGAGAGGATCGTCGAGCCGATCATCGGACTGACGAGCCCGCTGACCGCGCCGATGTCGAACAGGATACCGGCGTTGATTCCGATCGGTGCTGGACCGTGGAAGTGTGCCCCGGTGACCGTTCCCAGCAGCTGGGTGAACCCGATGTTCCAGCTCAGCTCGTTGGTCTGTGTGTTGAGAAAGACATCACCGACGCCGATGCCGGGCGTATTGACCGGCGGAACCTCCTGCGAGCCCTCGATGACGAAGTTGAAATGCAGGGTCTGGGCGGGTGCGCCCGCGGCGAGTGAAAGAACAGCGATTCCGGCAAATAAGGCTGCAGTTCGCACGTCATCTCCTTTGGCGGCCAGCCGAGCCATGGAGCGTGTGCACATCGATTGCGCACCGCCCCGTGGCCGGTTGGCATCTCTCAATTCGGATGTCGTTCGAGACCTCACGGACTCGAGTGTTCACGACTCAATATGCCACGGGATTGGCTCATCGGCTACCTGATTCCGAAAACCCATGGCAAATTCCCGGAATCTTCTCAAACACCGCGTCCTGGGCTCGCCCATGATGGGTGAGGTCCGCAAAAAAACCCCCGAGCGTCGGTGGAGCGCCCGGGGGTTGGAGATGTGCAGGGCCGATTTCATGCGGGAGGCACGGGCATGGGAGGCGTCGCCCGGCCACGGCCCTGACCTGTGTGGGAGTCTGTGCTACGACCGGGCCTGGATTCGATCATCGCCCGGTCGGCGAATCGTTCTCAGCTGCATCCCATGCTGTTCCCGCAGTTCAGGCACCGATAGCACATGCCGCTGCGGACGGTGATCGTGCCGCACACGTCGCAGGGCGGCGCGTCGGCCATGGACTCCATCGCGATCGTCAGCGCCGAGGGCAAGACAGACGCGACCCCGTGTAAGAACTGGCCCCCGCCGCCAGACCCGGCTGTCGCACCCGGGTCGCCGAGGAATGGCCCGCCGGACGCATCGGCCCCAGCGCTGAAGTTCGGGGCGCCCGATCCCTGGGTCTGCCCAACGCCCTGCGATCCTGCGGGCGTCACGGACTTGCTCGATTGCCAATGCTCTTTCTCCATTCTGGTTTCGATGATCGGAATTTCCGCCGTGCCGTTCGATGCATTGCCGCCGGCTTCGCGCTGCGGGGTGTTCGCTTCGCGGTATCCCGCGATGAACCGGATCCCGACCCAGCGGAAGATGTAATCGACGAGGCTCTTGGCGAAGGGGATGTCCGGGTTCATGGTCATCCCGGACGGCTCGAACCGCTGGTGCGAGAACTTGCTGACGAGGCTCTCGACCGGCACGCCGTACTGCAGCGCCACCGACACCGCCGTCCCCAGCGAGTCCATGAGGCCTCCGATGGTCGAGCCTTCCTTGGCCATCGTGATGAACAACTCGCCCGGCGAACCGTCCTCGTACAGGCCGACCGTCAGGTATCCCTCGTGCCCGCCGACATTGAACTTATGCGTGATCGAGTTGCGTGTATCGGGCAGTCGGCGCCGCATCGGACGGTGCACAATCTGCACTTCCTTCTGCACGACCACCTCCTTTTCACCCCGTGCCGCAGCGACGGCGAGGTCCGCGGCCGCCTCGGCGACCTCCGATACCGCCATGGATTCCCCCAGCTCGTCCACCTCCTCCTCGAGATCGACCTCCTCGGCCGAGTCGGACCTGTTGCTCAACGGCTGGCTCAACTTGCACCCGTCGCGATACAGGGCGTTGGCCTTGAGCCCGAGCTCCCACCCCAGCCGGTACGACGCCTTGATCTCTTCGATCGTCGCCTCGTTGGGCAGATTGATGGTCTTGCTGATGGCGCCGGAGATGAACGGCTGGGCCGCCGCCATCATCGTGAGGTGCCCGTCCACGAGGATGAACCGCGTGCCGGTCTTTCCGCACGTGTTGGCGCAGTCGAACACGGCCAGATGCTCGTCGCGGATGTGCGGGGCGCTCTCGATCGTCTGCGTGCCGCACACAGCCAGGTTGAGCTGCTCGATGTGCTCCGCTGTCAGGCCCAGCTCGCGCAGAGCGTTGAACGCGGGATCTGACTTGGCCTTGTCCGCGTCCAGGCCGAGACGCACGAGTGCTTCATCGCCCAGCGACCACGGTGCGAACGCGAACGAGAGCTCGAAGACGCTGGGCAGCGAATCGCGAATCCGCGTGATGTCCTCGTCCGTCAGACCCTTTCGGATGAGCCATTGCGAGAAGACCTCGCCCCGCACGGCGTCCGCGGCGCCGGCGGGCATGGGCACGTCCAGGCTGAGCACACCCATGATGTGGATGAGGATCTCGCGGATCTGACCCTCGTCGTAGCCCTGGGATTCGAGGGCCGGCCGAATCGACGCGTTGGCGATCTTGAAATACCCGCCGCCGGCAAGCTTCTTGAACTTGACCAGTGCAAAGTCCGGCTCCACACCCGTGGTATCGCAGTCCATCAAGAGGCCGATCGTCCCCGTCGGGGCGATCACGGTCACCTGCGCGTTGCGGAACCCGTGGCGCATACCCAGCTCGTACGCCTCGTCCCAGACGCGCACGGCCCGGTCCAGCATGTCGCCCGCGTTCGAGACGCGCAGCGAGCCTGATCTCATCAGCGCGTGGTCGATCGGCTCGGGCCGGATGTTGAGCTTTTCGTACTGAGGCGAGTTGCGACGCTCGCCGTGGGCCGCCAGGCGGTGGTTGCGGATGACCCGCAGCATGTTCTTGCGATCGGCCTTGAACCCGTCGAACGCGCCGTGCTCGGCAGCCAGCTCGGCCGACATACGGTAGCTCCGCCCGCCCATGATCGAGGTGACACAGGCGCACACCGCGCGGCCCTCGTCGCTGTCGTACGGGATGCCCGCCTGCATCAGCATCGCGCCCAGGTTCGCATAACCCAGCCCCAGCGTGCGGTACTTCCAGCTCAGCCGGGCGATCTCCTGGCTCGGGAACGACGCCATCAGCACCGAGATCTCGAGCACGACGGTCCAGAGGTCCACCGCGTGCTCGAAGGACTCGATGTCGAAACGCCGGGCTTTGGCGTCGAAGAACTTCAGGACGTTCAGCGACGCGAGATTGCACGCCGTGTTGTCCAGGAACATGTATTCCGAGCACGGGTTTGACGCCTTGATGCTCCCGGCGCCGGGGCACGTGTGCCACGCGTTGATCGTGGTGTCGTACTGCACGCCCGGGTCGGCGCACCGCCATGCGGCGTGGCAGATGTCGTCCCACAGCGAGCGGGCCTTGAAGGTGTGGGCGACCTCGCCGTTCGTGCGGAAGAAGGTTTTCCAGTCGCCGTCGTGATCGACCGCGTCGAAGAACTCGTCCGGGATGCGGATGGAGTTGTTGCTGTTCTGCCCCGAGACGGTCTGGTACGCCTCGCCGTTGAAGTCGTAGTCGAGGTCGAGCTCCAGCCGATCGGCCGTCTCGCGGATCGACTCGTCCCGGCGCTTGAGCTGCTTGAGCCCCTCGACCATGGCCGCGACCTTGATCTCCTCGCGAACCTTCCAGTTGATGAAGTCGCGGATGTCGGGGTGGTCCATGTCGAGGCAGACCATTTTGGCGGCTCGGCGTGTGGTGCCGCCGCTCTTGATCGCCGCCGCCGCACGGTCGCCGATGCGCAGCCACGACATGAGCCCGCTGCTCTTGCCGCCGCCCGAGAGCGGCTCGTTCGCCGCGCGAAGCTTGCTGAAGTTGGTCCCGGTGCCCGAGCCATACTTGAACAGCCGTGCCTCGCGCACCCACAGGTCCATGATCCCGCCCTCATTGACCAGGTCGTCGTCGATGCTCTGGATGAAGCAGGCGTGCGGCTGGGGGTGCGTGTAGGCGTCGTCGGCCAGCGAGACCTCGCCCGTCCTGTGGTCCGCGATGTAGTGCCCCTGGGCCGGGCCCGAGATCCCGTACGCCCAGTTCAGCCCGGTGTTGAACCACTGCGGGCTGTTGGGGGCCGCCATCTGGTGCACCATCATGTGCACGATCTCGTCGTAGAACGCCCGCGCGTCCTCGGCCGTGTCGAAATACCCGTGCGTCTCGCCCCAGTGCCGCCAGCACCCAGCCAGGCGATGAATGACCTGCTTCGCGCTCCGCTCAGGTCCGGTCTTCGCCTTTACAGAGCCCTCCGCGCCAGCGGAGGGTCCTTCTCCGTTCTGCGCAGCGCTTCCCGCGCGCTCCGACCCCTGGACCCCGAGCTTGCGCTCGGGGCTCTGTTGATTCGCGCGCTCGGGCGCGGGCACGCCGTTCGGCCCACCATCCTCCGGCACGCCAGCCTTCCTGAAATACTTGCTCACCATGATGTCCGTGGCGAGCTGGCTCCACGTCTCGGGCACCTCGGCGTCGTCCATCTGAAAGACGACCGACCCGTCCGGGTTGCTGATCCTGCTCGACCGCTTGACCCATTTCACGGATTCAAACGGATCGCGTCCTTGCGTCGTGAATTTGCGGGTTACTCTCATATTCAACTCTCTGGGAACATCGTGTGAAT
>JADFOF010000115.1 GCA_022563015.1 Planctomycetota bacterium | reverse complement strand
GCCGTCTTCCCGCTGGTGAACAAGGGCGGCATGCCCGAGATCGCCGACGCGCTGCACAAGGAGCTGACCAGCCGCTTCGCACGCATCGGGTTCATCGAGAAGGACGCCAAGCAATCGATCGGCAAGCGCTACGCCCGCATGGACGAGGCGGGCTGCCCGTACTGCTTCACGATCGACGGCGAGACGGTGGATGGCGCGTCGGCGAACCACAACACGGTGACGGTGCGCGATCGCGACACGGGCAAGCAGGAACGGATCTCGCTGGACCGCGTGTCGGCGTTCCTCGCGGACACGCTGGGCGTGTGATTCACCCACCGCCAGCCTGGACCAGTTGCCGATGCGCATGCTCTGTGCAAGTGGTCAGAAAAGTCGCACTGATCGTGAACCGCCGCCGCGGGCGGAGCGACCAAACGGGTCTGTGTCTCCCGAAATGTCCCGGTTGAGCGGAGCCGACAGGGGTTCGGTCGTCGGCGCCGGCGATGATGCGGGGCGCGAGACGGGATTTCGCGTCTACGTCCGATATCCGCCCGCGCGAACCGCCGGGCCTTTGGGCGGTATAAAGTACGAAAGAGACCCAGTGCGAATCCCAAACATCGTGGTGTTGGGCTGACGGTTGGGCGGTCTGTAACGGTTTTCCGGCTGTGGGCGAAGGATCTGGGTCCGGTCCCGCGTGTGCACCCGGCCTTGGCACTCGCTTTCCCTGTTGCGAAACGGAGTCCCTGCCTTGTGGAAGTGGATCACAGCCGCAGTCGTGGGGATGGTCGCGGTGGCGGGCGGCGGCGCGGCGCTGGCGTATAAACTCGGCGCGATCGGGCCCGACGCGTTCAATCGCGAAAAGCCCGCGATCGAGGTGATTGTCACTGAGGCTCAGCGCGGCGAACTGGTCCGGGTGGTCAGCGCGCCCGGTATGGTCGAGCCCCGCACGTCGGTCAACGTGAGTGCTCGCGTCTCATCGACGATCATGGCCCTGCCGTTTCGAGAGGGCGACCAGGTGCTGGTCGGCGACGTGCTGGTGCGGCTCGACGCGGAGCAGCTCCAGGCGCGGCTGGCGGCGGCACGGTCCAGACTCAAGGCGGAAGAGGCGAGGCTGACCGGGTCGCAGGCCTCGCTGGTATTGGCGGGACTCGATTACAACCGGATCGTGGAATTGCACTCGACCGGGGACGTCTCCAGGGCGGAGATGGACCGCGCCCAGGCGCAGCACGCACAGGCTCAGGCCGGCGTCGCCGCGGGCCAAGCCAACATCGAGATGACACAGGCTGAGATCGACGAGCGCAGGAAAGATCTCCAAAACGCGGTGATCTCGGCCACCATGAACGGCACGATCACGCGGCTCAACCTCGAGGTGGGCGAGCAGGTGCTGGGCACGCTCCAGAACGCCGGCACCGTCATCATGCAGATCGCCGACCTGAGCGAGATGCTGGTCAAGGCCCGCATTGATGAAACCAATGTGGCGCTGGTCGAGCCCGGGCAGACCGTGGACATCTACCTCACCGCGTATCCAGACCGTGTGTTCAAGGGTTTGGTCGAGCGGATTCGGCTTGAACGACAGCTGCACCGCGACGGAACGAGCTATGTCGAGGCTGAGATCGTGATCGAGCAGAGCGCGGACGATCGGCTCAAGATCGGGCTCACCGCCAACGCCGAAATCGCGGTCAAGAAGATGGACGATGTGCTGAAGGTGCCCACTCAGGCGGTGTTGGGACGGCGGATCGAGGATCTCCCGAGCGAGATCGTCGCGGGCAATACGCACATCGACAAGGCCAAGACCTTCACGAAGGTTGTGTACCGGCTGGTGGATGGCAAGGCGGTGGCGACGCCGGTGACGACCGGTGTGAGCGATCTGAGCGAGACGGTGATTCTGGGCGGGCTCAGTGCGGGCGACCAGATCGTGTCGGGGCCTTACGCCATTTTGGAGGACTTGAAGCACGACCAGTCGATCCGTGACCGCGACGCACCGCCGGTGGTGGCTGTGATGAGCGACGGTGACGAAGAGGATGACACCACGAACGCGGGCGGGGATGGGGGCGAACCGGCGCAGGACAACGGTGCAATAGACGAAGCCAACGTCGCTGAATCGAGCACCACCTCGGGTCCGGGATAAGTGTGAGCCCATGGCGATCGAGATCCGCAATCTGAAGAAGGTTTACAAGATGGGCGTCGAGCGTGTGCACGCGCTCCGCGGGCTCGATCTACGCATCGAGGACAACGAGTTCGTCGCGATCATGGGCGCCTCGGGCTCGGGCAAAAGCACGCTGCTCAACATGATCGGCTGCCTCGATCGCCCGACGTCGGGGCGGTACCTGCTCAGCGGGAAGCCGACGCACAAAATGCGGTCCGGCCAGCTCTCGCGCATACGCAACGAGGAGATCGGGTTCGTCTTTCAGAGTTTCGAGCTGCTCCCGCGCGCCACGGCGCTCAAGAACGTCATGCTGCCGCTGGTCTACTCGCGTCAGCACATGTTCACCGCGAGGAAGCGGGCGAAAGAGGCGCTTGAACGCGTGGGGCTGGGCGATCGCATGCGGCACAAGCCCAACCAGTTGTCCGGCGGGCAGCGTCAACGCGTCGCCATCGCCCGCGCCCTCGTCAACGGGCCGAGCATCATCCTCGCGGACGAGCCCACGGGAAACCTCGACAGCACGACCACCCAGGAGATCATCGCGCTGTTCAAGGAGCTGCACCGCGAGGGGCAGACGATCATCATCGTGACGCACGAGGAGTCGGTGGCGGGTCATGCCGAGCGGATCGTTCGGCTGTGCGACGGGCTGGTGCAGTCGGACCTTCCTGCGGCGAAGGATCCGCTGCACCGCGAGTACCGCCGGGCGGTGGCGGCGGCGGCTCAGGTCGCGGCACACGAGATCCATGCCGACAAGCCCGGCATCGACGCCGAGCCCAAGACGCTCCCCGAGCCGGTTGACAACGGCAGCCCGACTCCCACGACCAGGAAGATCACCCCCTCCAAGGAGGTCACGCCGTGATCCTCATCCGCGTCCTGTTCCAGACCGTCTTTCTCGCCATCGGGCAGATCTGGTCCAACAAGATCCGGTCCATGCTGACGACTCTGGGCATCATCATCGGGGTGGCGGCGGTGATCGCGGTCGTCGGCGTGCTCAGCGGGCTCGAGCAGCAGGTCCTCGATCAGTTCGAGAAGTTCGGCACCAAGCGCGTGTTCATCGGCGGCAAAAGGCCCGACGGCATACGGGGCCATCGCGAGTGGCGCCAGGTCCAGCTCACCATCGAAGAGGTCCGGGCGATCGACGAGCACGTCGAATCGCTCACGAAAGTCGTGCCCATGTGGGGCGGCAGCTACCGCATCGAGAACGGCGACCGGGCGATCGAGAGCGTGAGGATCGCGGGTATCTGGCCCGAATGGCACGACATCGAGAATCGACAGATCCTCACAGGTCGGCCGTTCTCGGCGCTGGACGAGGAGCTGCGGCGGCAGGTCTGCCTCATCAACGAGATGGCGATCGAGGAACTCAACCTCAACCAGGATCCGATCGGGGACTTCATCCTCATCGCGGGGCGGCGATTCCAGATCATCGGCATCGTCGAGACCATCGAACTCACCGGCATATTCGCGGGAGAAGAAACATCGACCGAGGCGTTTGTGCCGTTCGCCACAGCCAGGTTCCTGCTCAACCCGTACGGCGTGATCATTCCGACGTGGGGCGAGCTGAAGTCGGTGGACGATGCGGAGACGGTCAAGCAAGAGGTGGCGTTCGTGCTGAGGACCATGCGCGGCATCGAGCCGGGCGAAGAGGACACCTTCCAGGTCCAGGTCATGCAGAACTTCATCGATCAGTTCAACACCATGGCCAACGTGATGAAGGCCGGGGCGGGCGGCATCGTCGCGATCTCGCTGCTGGTCGGCGGCATCGGGATCATGAACATCATGCTCGTGTCCGTCTCGGAGCGCACGCGCGAGATCGGGCTGCGCAAGGCCATGGGCGCCAAGCCCATGATTATTCTGATGCAGTTCCTGGTCGAGGCGATCGTGCTGTGCCTGGCCGGGGCGGCCGTGGGGCTTGCCGTCGGGCAGGGGCTGGTTTTTCTTGCCAGAACCGTATCGCCCGAGCAACTGGGCGGCGCGTCGGTGCCGCCCTGGGCGATCGGTCTGTCCGTCGGGTTCAGCGCCGGTATCGGGATCGTCTTTGGCATGTTCCCGGCGATCAAGGCGGCCCGGCTCAACCCGATCGATGCGCTGCGGCACGAGTGACGGCGGCCTCGGGCTGCCAAACCGGAGACAAGCGATGACACTTCAGGCGCGTGTGGTTGGTCTGTGCACGGTTCTTTTCGGTCTGGGCATGATGACGGGGTGTTCCAGTCCGTTCGCCCCCGTCTCGGCCGACTTCGCGCCACCGATCTCGCTCGAACGGTTCCGCGCCATCGATCCGATCCAGTTCAAGGTGGCGCCACCGGAGCAGGCCCAGCAGGATCCGGCACTGATCGCCCGCGATCGCTTCGAGGGGCTCAGCGAGATCGAGCTCTCGCTCCAGGATTGCCGGGCGTCGGCGCTGGCCAACAACCTGGACCTCAAGGTCACGCTCGTCAACCCGGCGATCGCCAACGAGTCGCTGTCGGTGCAGGAGGCGGCGTTCGAGTCGGCCTTCACCACCAACGCCATCTGGTCGCAGACCGACACCCCCACCGCGTCGACGCTCACCGACGCGCAGGCGGAGTTCGGGCAGGTCACGCCGGGCGTGCGCATCCCGATGCGTTCGGGCGGCACCGCGACCATCACGCTGCCCATGAACCGCACGAAGACGAACAACGTGTTCAGCACGCTGAACCCGTCGTACACGGCGGATCTGAGGTTCTCGTTGAGCCAGCCCCTGCTGCGCAACGCCGGCCGACGCACCGCGACCCACGGCATCCGAATCGCCTCGTACGACTCGCAGATCGTCCAGGCCCGAACCCGGGCCTCGGTCATCGGGCAGTTGTCGGCTGTCGATCGCGCGTACTGGAGGCTGTACCAGTTCCGGGCCGAGCTTGGTGTGCGGCAGGAGGAGCTGGAGCTGGCCCAGGAGCAGCGTGCGCGTGCCCAGCGGCGCGTCCAGGCGGGAGATGCAGCCGAAATCGAGGTGCTCCGCGCCGAGGCAGGCGTCGCGTCGAGCCTCGAGGCCATCATCGTCGCTCAGAACGCTGTCCTCACCGGGCAGCGCGAACTCAAACGAATCATCAATCGCCCCGGGCTGGACGTGGCCACGAGAACCATGATCGTGCCCAGCACGCCGCCCGACCCCGTGCTGTACGAGTTCGACGTGGAAGCGCTGACCGAACGCGCGTTGGCCGAGCGCATGGAGCTGCTCGAACTCGAGCTTCAGGCGGCGCGCGACGAGGCCAACATCACGTTCAACGAGAACCAGGCGATGCCAGCGCTGGATCTGACAGCGTCGTACACGATCAACGGGCTGGGCGGATCCATCGACGACGCCTACGACGTGCTCAGGGACAACAACTTCGAGGGCTGGTCGGTGGGTGTGAACCTGTCTGTGCCGCTGGGCAACGAGGTCGCCCTGGCACGCCTGCGCCAGGCCGTGCTCACACGCATTCAGCGCATCGGCACACGCCAGGCCCGCGAGCAGACGATCCGACAGGAGGTCTACGACGCGGTGGATCGGCTGGACGCGGACTGGCAACGGCTGCTTGCGACACGCCAGTCGGTCATCCTCAACACGCGGACGCTCGAAGCCGAGCAACGCCAGTTCGACCAGGGACGCTCGACCAGCACCGACGTGCTGGACCGTCAGAAGGATCTGACAGCGGCACGGTCGTCGGAGATCCGCGCCATCGTGAGCTACCAGATCACACAGATCAATCTCGCCCAGGCCACCGGCACGCTGCTCGGGGCTGCCCGCGTCGGGTGGGAGCCCATCGAGGCCCCTAGGCTTGGTGGGACCAGGATGTTCCCGAGGGCCCGGATTGGGGATAACGGGTGAATTCCGGGGTTCGTTCGGGCCTATGAGTTGGACGCCGGCACGAACACGTGTATTTGTTGGGAATTGGCCGGTTTTTCCCAAGGCCGGTCAGAAAGCCAAGTAATATGGGATCTTGAGCCGACCCCGAGGTCGCCGCCGCTGTTGTGCATCGGCGGTTGTTGTAGGTCATGGGTCGGCCGGAGCTGAGAGTGGCGCGTGCGCGCAGCAAACTCGTTCAGTTGACGTCTGTGATGGCGCTGTCGCTGACCCCGGTCGTCACGGCTGGTCCCATCGTGTTGACGATGGATGTTTCGGCCCCGGCGGGAGTCGCGGGATTGTGGTACCCCGTACACGCGGGCACGGTCGCGACCCCGAGTCTCGCGTCGATGATGTCGGCCGGCCCGGCAGATCCGCTCCGCGCTCTCATCACGACATCGGGCGGTGGTGGGTGGGTTCGCTCCGGCGAACCGTCCGAGTCGTCCCATTCATCGCTCTGGGAAGCCGTCTACACCTCTGGCGAGTCGCGCACCGAAGCGTTCGACCTTTCTGACGGCTTTGTTCAGATCGTCGTCGTTGAGGCGTCGGTGTACGATTTGTTCGAGATCGGTGCGCCCCAGAGAAATCAAAGCGATCCGGTCGGCGGGTTTGCGATGGTGAAGCACACGGGGTATCTGGATCGGGCGGGAGCCCGCGCCCCCCCGCCGTCGACGCCGCTTCCGTCCACGGGGTTGATGGCGCTTGCGGGGCTGGCGCTCCTGGGTGCTCGTCGCCGACGGTGAAGCGGGTTCACGCCTTCGAGCCGTACTGCTGCTCGTAATAGGCGCGGTACGCGCCGCTCTTGACGCGCCGCCACCATTGCGGGTTGTCTTTGTACCAGGCGATGGTCTCCCGGAGCGCCAAGGGCCACGCCGAGCGCGAAGGGGTCCAGCCCAGCTCGCGCTCGATCCTGCCCGCGTCGATGGCGTAGCGGCGATCGTGGCCGGGGCGATCCTTGACCGGCTGGATCATCTCGTCGCCGAAGCCCATGATCGCCAGGATCTGGTGCGTCAGGTCGATGTTCGACCGTTCGTTATTCCCGCCGATGTTGTAGGTCCGGCCTCGCTCACCTCGTTCCAGCACGGCCAGAATGGCCTCGCAGTGGTCGTCCACGTGCAGCCAGTCGCGGACGTTGAGCCCGTCGCCGTACAGCGGCACCTTCTTGCCCTCGATCAGGTTGGTGACGAACAGCGGGATGACCTTCTCGGGGAACTGGTACGGCCCAAAGTTGTTCGAGCAGTTGGTGATGCACGCGTTCACGCCGAAGGTGTGGACCGCGGCCCGGACCAGGAAATCCGACGCGGCCTTGGACGCGGCGTACGGGCTCTTGGGATCGGTCGGCGTGTCCTCGGTGAACAAGAGGTCGGGTCGATCCAGCGGCAGCGAGCCGTACACCTCGTCCGTGCTCACGTGGACAAAGCGTTTGTCGTTGCCGGGATCCGCCCGTCGCAGCGCATCGAGCAGCGTCTGCGTGCCCAGCACGTTGGTCTGGATGAACGGGCGCGCGTCGATGATGGAACGATCGACGTGACTCTCGGCCGCCATATGCACCACCGCGTCGCACTCGCCGATCAGCTCGGCCATCAGGTCCAGGTCGCGGATGTCGCCCTTGACGAACCGGTACCGATTGTCGTCCCCGAGGTCCGCCAGGTTCTCGGGATTGCCCGAGTAGGTCAGCGCGTCGAGATTGACGATGGACAGGTCGCCGCCCGCGCCCAGCGCGAAGCGCACGAAGTTCGACCCGATGAACCCGCAGCCGCCGGTCAGGAGAATCTTCATCGGCGTCCCCGTTCACTCCTGCTCGAGCCGATCGACGACGCTCGACAGGTTGCTTCTCCAGTGGATCATGGGCCCGACGACCAACTCGGTCTGGCCCAGGTCCAGCACACTGTACGCGGGTCTGGGCGCGGGCCTTGGAAACTCCGAAGCCGAGCACGGCTCGATATGGCAATCGGGCCCGGTCAG
>JADFOF010000114.1 GCA_022563015.1 Planctomycetota bacterium | reverse complement strand
CTCCCAGTCCGATCCGAGCCCCCAACGAGAGTTGGGAGGTCCTGCGGGGTGCGCACGGACGTTGAACCAGTACCCATTCCGAACGGGACTCTTCCGCCGGACCGCACGACTTCCGTCGTGGGCTCGGTTGGCGTTTGCGCTACAGCACGGACGGGACCCCCGGCTTGCGCCCTGTCTCTTTATCACAAGTTGACTCATTGAATGTCTCTCCGGATAATGGGTTTGGCAGCGTTCATGGATGAACGTTGCGGATGAGGGGTGTTTCGTAGTCTCAGTCCAAGGATGGACCCATGTTTCAACACGATGAGCAGCAGTGGGCGAGCCAGACCTTCGCATCATGCCGGTTACGCGATCGGCGTCATCGGCGACGGCTGATCGAGATCGGGGCGTGTCTGGCGCGGCGACCGGCAGCGAGTTTGTCGGCGGCGTGCGGTGACGATGACGCGGCCCGATTGGGAGGATATCGGTTGATTGAAAACGATCGTGTGGATGCGGAGGCGATCGCCGAAGGTGGCTTCGCTGCGACGGTCGATGCGAGTCGCGATGCGGTCCGGCTGCTGGCGGCAAGCGACACGACGACGTTGACCTATTCCCACGAAGTGGCCAAGACACTGGGAGATGTCGGCGGTCCGGCGGATCGTGGAGCACGAGGCTGGCTGGTGCATTCAAGCCTGCTGATTGATGCAACCAGCCAGATCGCGATCGGCCTGATCGATCAGCAATGGCGTGTGCGTGACTGGAAAGGCCGCGGCCGCAAGCACCAACGCAAGTCCAGGCCCTACCCGGAGAAGGAAAGTTTCAAGTGGCAGGTGACCAGTGCGCACATGGCCGAACGGCTCGGGGCGCAGATGGCGCAAGTGATCGAACTGTGCGATGCGGAAGCGGATATCTACGAGTATCTTGCCTACAAAATAAGCCATAACCAGCGTTTCGTGGTTCGGATCGCGCAGGATCGGCGTGTTTTTACTTCCGGGTGTTTGAGCGATGAGGATGAAAAGTTGTGGGCGCATCTCGAACAGCAACCGTCCCTGGGAACGCGGACCGTGACGATTCCGCAGCGCTCCGGCCGCGCCGCACGCGAGGCGACGCTCACCTTGCGGTCGGCAACGGTCACGCTGCGTCCTCCGCAGCGAGCGGGCGGGGTGCAGACCGCCCCCCTGGTCCGCCTCACGCTTCAGGCGGTGCTGGTGGAAGAAATGAATCCGCCGAAAGATGTTGAACCTTTGCGCTGGCGTCTGTACACCAGTGAACCAGCGCAGACATTGCAGCAAGCGCAGCAGACGGCGGATGACTACAGCCAACGCTGGCAGGTTGAGGAGTTTCATAAAGCCTGGAAGAGCGGGTGCAAGGTGGAAGATCAACGCCAGCAGACGGCGGAGAATCTTCGACGCATGGCGCAGATTCGGGCGTTTGTGGCGGTGCGTCTTTTGCAACTCAAACAACATGCCGCCTCCGCCCCCGAGCGACCATGCGAGCCGCTTCTGGACGCCACGACCTGGAAATGTCTCTGGCTGAGCGTGGAAAAGCAGTCCCTTCCCGAGGTTCCACCGACGCAACGATGGGCGTTGCATGCGGTGGCGCGAATGGGTGGATGGAACGACAGCAAACGCACCGGCCGCCCCGGCTGGGTTGCACTCATGCGCGGATGGCAGGAACTTCAAGCCCGAGTCGCCGGATACCGGCTCGCCCTGGCCGGGCCGTTGTGATAAAGAGACAGGACAGCGTGGGGGGCGTGATGGTCGCGGGATGGGATTGGAAGTGCGCCGACTTTTACCGCTACGACAGCGCGGGCAACCAGATCTGGATGCGCGGGATCGGCTCGTGCATGGACGCGGCCCAGGCTCTTGCCCCCGACGGCACGGGGGGCGTGATGGTCGCGGGATGGACAGGCGGCGACCTGGGCGGGCCGAACGCTGGCCGGTCCGACGTCTTCCTGGCCCGCTACGACAGCGCGGGCAACCGGATCTGGATCCGCCAGTTCGGCACGAGCAGCCGCGACGAGGCCCTCGCCCTGGCACCCGACGGCGCGGGGGGCGTGATGGTCGCGGGATAGACACAGGGCAGCCTGGGCGGGCCGAACGCGGGCGGGTGCGACGCCTTCCTGGCCCGCTACGAGATCGACTCCTGCTACGCCGACTGCGACCCCAATGGCGTGCTGGACATCTTCGACTTCCTCTGCTTCCAGAACAGCTTCGTGCTCGGCGAGCCCTACGCCTGCGACTGCGATCCCGACCCCGCCTGCGACATCTTCGACTTCCTCTGCTTCCAGAACGCCTTCGTCGCGGGATGTCCGTGAAGGAATGTGAGAATAGAATTGCCGATGCCGAGACACCGTCACCAACGCCGAGGACTTGGGCGCACCGCGTCGCGCTGGATCACGCTGTGCCTGCTCGGGTTCGCGCCCGCGTCGAACGCGCAGCAGTCATGGACGCGCCAGGCGCCGCTGCCGACAAGCCGGTCGCTCAATGGCGTGCATTTTCTCACACCGACACACGGTTTCGTGGTCGGGCAAAACCGCCACCTGCTCGAAACGCAAGATGGTGGTGCGACATGGACGACGCGAGTCGCCGGTCCGTACGGCACCGATCCTTTCTACACCGTCTACTTTTCCGATCCGCTCCATGGCTTTGTCGCCGGAAACAACTCCGACGGGCTTCGGACCATCGACGGCGGACAAACATGGCAGCCTATGACGGGTTTGGTTGCAGGGTCGTGGCGTGAGTTTGACTTTGTGAGCCCGCTGCGGGGATTCGCCGGAGCGAACGGTGCCTGTGCCTATACCAGCGACGGCGGTCTGACGTGGGATTTTCGATCGGTCTGGCCCAATGCGCCCGTGACATACGGTCTTGATTTCCGCGATGAAGACGTCGGACTGGTCGCGGGGTTCGTTTCCGCGACGCGCGAAACAGGTCTGTTCAGAACATCGGACGGCGGACGAACATGGTCCAACGTCCTGAATGAAAACACGAACGACGTCGTCTTTCTCGATGCAGAAACAGTCCTTGCGACCGTCGTCCTTCAGAGAATGATCTACCGCTCGTCGGACGCCGGCCTGACCTGGTCGCCGCTCGCCGGCCCATTCGAGGCGGACGGCCCGCTCGGCGCGCTGTCCGCCGTCGGTGCGAACCTGGTCTTCGGGATCTCAGTGGACGGCGATATCTGGCGATCGGACGACGCGGGCGCGAGTTGGCTCAAATCGTGGGATGGAATAGGTGATCTGCCGTACAGCTGGTCCCTGATGTTCTCCGACGAGCAGCATGGCTGGGCAACCGGGCCGCATGGGCTTATCGTGAAGACGACGAACGGCTTCACATGGGAGGTCGTCACTAACGGCGTGGGCATGGACGTGCATGACATCCAGATGCACGACGACTCGTACGGATTAGCCGTCGCTAAGAACGGGTACGTGCTGCGAACAACCAATGGGGGAGAACGTTGGGAACTTCAAAAGCTCGCGGTAACCGGCCAGGTCTTCTTGCGAGACGAAAGCTTCAACGCGGTCGACATTCTGGACCAGAACTTCGCCGTCGCGGCTGGCCCGGGCGGAACGGTTTTCAAGACGCACAATGGCGGCCAGTCGTGGGCCTCGATCGGCTTCCCCCTTCTCAGCAACGACTTGCTGATCCACGACGTGGCGTTTATCACGCCCCGAGAGGGCTGGGTTGTTGGACAACGCACCTCTCCGCCGCGCGACCGGGGCGTCTATCACACAACCGACGGTGGACTCTCATGGGAACTCGCCTTTGTAAACGGAGCCCTATTCGTGGAGATTCAGTTCGCCGACCTCCAAAGCGGCTGGATCCAGTCCGCGGGAAAACTGCAGCGGCGCACGGTTGATGGTGGGCAGTCATGGCACAACGTACTCATTCCGGATCACCCGTTGCACGGCAATCCAATTGTGTCGGCGATGAGCTATGCCGACGCGTCCACAGGCTGGGTCGTGGGTTGGTTCGGGTACATCGCCAGGACAACGGATGGCGGGCTCACGTGGACACTCCAGACCTTCCCGGATCCACAGTTCAAGGCCTTTGACGTGCACGCCATGAGCGTGAACGAGGTGCGCGTCGTCGGGCTGGACCAGCAGAATCTCGGCACGCTGCTCCATTCGACCGACGGCGGGCAAACATGGACACGACAATTGGTCGGCTCCGGGTTTGAGGTGCCTTCACATCTCACAGCGCGTCCGTCAGGCAGGGTGTGGGGGGCCGGCTTCCGCGGGCTCATCCTGAGCAATCGCCAGACCTGCTACGCAGACTGCGACGTAAACGGCACGCTCGACATCTTCGACTTCCTCTGCTTCCAGAACAGTTTCGTGCTCGGCGAGCCCTACGCCTGCGACTGCGATCCCGACCCCGTCTGCGACATCTTCGACTTCCTCTGCTTCCAGAACGCCTTCGTCGCGGGATGTCCGTAGTTCGGCCCGTGGCGGCCCAGTGATCCCACTGGACACACCGCCACAACCTCGCTCATGTCCCCCCCTACTTTGTGTCTCCGCGTCCCCGACAGGACGCGGAGATTCTCTGCGCACCACCGACCGATCAACTCCGCACAGAACCGTCGCAATCCCGACGCACCGGCCCACACCCTTATCCCCCGGCGGACCCTTCGCCCTTCGGCACGACTTTCGCAGGGAGTTCTCTGTTGGACTCGTTTCCTTCTCCCCCTCCCGCCTCCGCGCCCGCATTCAGGCGCGGAGGCTTTCTATGTACCGGCCACGTATGGCCACCTCCGGCCACTTCTCTGGCCACACCCCGCCTCCACCGCCACAACACACCGCCAGCCTCGCTGCCCCATTCCGTCGCCCACCAGGCACGCCCTTTGCACCTCATTCACCATGCCCATCCACCGGAGAGAGATGATCGCCTGTACACCGGACTCCTTCAGACCCCTAGCCGCAGCCCGCATTCAGCCCGGCGCTCGCCGTTCGGCTGCTCGCTGCCCAGAGCGATCGCCCTGACGACGCCCTCGCCTTCTTCACTCCTCCCGGTCCTCGCCCACAGGCCCTCTGAACCCTGCACGGATGCACCGGAGACCGCGGCCATGTGCCCGCCCCAAAGGGCGGATACCAAAGGCCGCCACGAGATCCAGCGCCCTGACGGCGGAAGGAGGAGCCGCCGTCAGGGGCTCTCCGGTCCTCAAAAACACCCTCACAACCCGATCCTCACTGGACGCCGAAGCTGAGCCCGCGTCGCGCCAAGCCTCGGATCAAGTCTGTCAACGCCGTCACCCTCAAATCTGACGCGCCGAAGACGAGCGACCGCCAGGAAGCGTCCAGACTCACCCATCCCCCAGCAGGTCCGGCCGCCGCTCCCGCGTCCGCTCCATCATCTTCTTGAGACGCCACCGCGCCACCGCACCATGATCTCCGCCCAGCAACACCTCCGGCGCCGCGACCCCCTCCCACACCCTCGGCCGCGTGTAATGCGGACAGTCCAGCAGTCGTTCTCCGCTGGGCCCGACCGGGCTGAAGCTGTCGCTCGCCGCCGACTCATCGTGCCCGAGCACACCCGGCAACAGCCGCGCCACCGCATCGATCAGCACCATCGCCGCCAGCTCCCCACCGCTCAGCACGTAGTCGCCGATCGACACCTCCAGAGGCTCCAGCTTCTCGATGACACGCTCGTCGATACCCTCATAATGTCCAGCGATCAGCAGAATCCGCGGCTCCTTCGCCAGCGACTCGACCAGCGATTGCGTCAACCGCTGCCCTTGGGGGGTCATGAGTATTCGCTTGGCGGGCGTTGTATCCAGCGCCTCGACCGCCCGCACCGCGTCCCACAACGGCTGGCACATCATCACCATCCCCGGCCCACCCCCGAAAGGCCGATCGTCCGTCTTCCCGTGACGACCCCCCGCAAAGTCCCGGATGTTCGTCGCCACCACCTCCAGCACGCCCGCACGCATCGCCCGCCCGGGAATACTCACCCCCAGCGCCGCCGGCGACTCGCCCTCGAACATCTCCGGAAACGTCGTGACCACGTCGATCCGCATCCACCACGATAGTCGCAACACCACCCCACGCTCACCCGCCCCCAAAGCCCGGGCATCAGAATGCCTGGGCTCCCTCCCCTCCCGCAACCACAAAAAAAAGCGTCGGTAAACCACCAACGCCTCAGACCCGCACCATCAGAGAATCGAGTTACTCCCCCGCCGCCGCCTTCTTCGCCTCAACCCGCTCCCGCGCCACCTTGCGATCCGCCTCCCACGCCGCCTTGTCCATCAGGCCGTTCTTGACGAGGATGTCGCGCATGGTCTCGCTCGGCTGCGCACCCACACTCAGCCAGTACTTGATCCGCTCCGCGTTCAGCTTGAGCTGCCTGTCCGGGTCGGTCGCGATCGGGTCGTACCACCCCAGGTTCTCGATGAACCGCCCGTCGCGCCGCGTCCGCTGATCGATCGCGTTGATGCGATAGAACGGCCGGTGACGACGCCCAAGTCTCTGCATTCGAATCCGAACCACGATCGTCCTCCGGCCCACACCTGCGAGCCCATGCTGCCAGTGATCCTCTCCGCCGATCGAAGAGGACTCCC
Organism: Planctomycetota bacterium; assembly: GCA_022563015.1. GTDB lineage: Bacteria > Planctomycetota > Phycisphaerae > Phycisphaerales > UBA1924 > JADFGU01. The sequence continues at coordinate 1,649 of JADFOF010000114.1, read as the reverse complement.
AGTGTAGCGCCCCACCGCTCGCGAGCAACCTCACCCAGCCCCCTGCCCCGCCGCCGATTCAGGTCCAGCACCGTCGCCCGCCCCGCTCCCCAGCCGCGAACCCCACCGCCCGCAGCGGCAGAATCGAAGGCACCCCAAGCCCAACCCACACCAGCGCCACCACCGCCCCCAGCCCAAGGGCGAGCTCGAGTGTGGCGGCGGCGGAAGGATGCACGAGGACCAATGTACGGCCGATGTCCGTCGGTGTGCCCGCCCCCACCCGGCCACCGTTGCTGGTTCACACAACATCGCCCGATCCGAATCACCTTTCCTCGCGTATCGCCCACGAAATGGTCCGCCCCGATTCTCGTTGTAGAATTGAGGCTGAAAGAGTCTCACACGGACTGGCTTGTCCCACACGTCCGAAAACGATCCGCCGGCCGCTCTGCTCCCCAACGACCGTCCAGATCCAGCATACACGGAGCCCGGAATGCATATCAGACGCACGTGCTCAGTTTCGGCGCCCATCGCCGTCCTGTCGCTCCTCGCACTCATCACCTCTGCCAACGCCCAGATCGCCCCACTGCGCAGCTACCAGGCCCCCGTGCGCATCGACTCCGGCTGGGTCGAAAACCTCGGCAACCAGCTCGCCGTCGTTTTCATCACCCAGATCAACGCCAAAGACGCGCCATGGCTCCGACTCGCATTCGACCAGGCCGTCCTCGCCGGCGATCCGAACCTCGCCACCGGCTCATACCTGCGCATCACTTCCGTCTTCGACGGCGCCCACCAGATCCTCGACGCGCACACGCTCGTCCAATGGAACGACACCTCCGCATACTTCAACGGCGACACCGTCATGCTCGAACTGTTCGCATATCCCAACTCCGGGCCCAATCGCCTCATTATGTCAGAGCTCACCGCAGGACTCGGTGATCCGCTCGTCTGGGACTCGACCTGCGGCCCGACCGATGACCGCATCCTCTCCAACGACCCGCGCGCCGCCCGCCTCGTTCCCATCGGATGCACCGCGTGGCTCTACGAAGACCCCGCCGGCTGCGGTAACAGCTTCGGCACCGCCGGACACTGCATCCAAAACGGACAAGCCGGAAATGTCGTCGAGTTCAACGTACCCCTCTCCTCCTCCACCGGCTCCATCAGACACCCACCCCCGGCCGACCAATACTCCGTTGAGTCCTCCTCCATCCAGAGCACCGGCAGCGGGGGCTTCGGAAACGACGCCGCCATCTTCCGCGCCTTCCAGAACTCCACTACAGGCCTCTCCCCCTTCGACGCACAGGGCGCCATCTACCAGATCGCCTCCACCGCCGCCAACGTCCGCGTCAACGACCCCATCCGCATCACGGGCTACGGCACGGTCACGACCCCCATCTCACGCACGTGGAACCAGGTCCAGAAGACGCATGTCGGGCCGCTCTTTTCAGGAACAACCGGCACTCGCCTCATGTACGTCACCGACACCTCCGGCGGAAACTCCGGCTCGCCCGTCATCGACGAGAACTCCGGGCGCGTCGTCGGCGTCCACACACACGGCCTGTGCAATTCCGCCGGCGGAAACTCAGGCACCGCAATCCAGCACTCCGGGTGGCAGAACTTCCTCAACAACCCAAGAGGATCCTGCTTGCCAATCGGCATCGCGTTCTCATATC